>JAGHSJ010000199.1 GCA_018065935.1 Candidatus Kurthia equi | reverse complement strand
CTTATACATATCATATTAAGAAAATAAAATAACTAAAGTATTTCTATATAATCTTCTAGTATTTCTTTGTGCACACTTGGATTTGCGATTATAAATGTATCTTGCTTCAATAAATTAATCGGTTGGCCTCGTAATGTTGAAAATTCTGCGCCTACTTCTTTAGCAATAACTGCTCCAGCCGCTATATCCCACGGCGATAAGCGCATTGATACATAGGCTTCCATGCGTCCAGTTACTACAAACATCATTTCAATCGTTGCACATCCATATGAACGCGTCCCTCTAACTGTTCTAACAAGTTCCCCTATTTTCTCACTATTAACGCGTTTATTCTTAGCAATCCATGATGCATTTACCCCCACAATCGCTTCATTTAAAGGAATCGGCTGTAATTTTGCTAAAGGCTTATCATTTAAAAATGCGCCTTTCCCTGCGATTGCATAATATAATTCTTCCCGAACTACATCATATATGTAACCAAATTTCCCGATGCCATCTTCATATATACCAATTGAGATTGTAAAATTTCGTTGTTGACGAATAAAATTCATCGTTCCGTCTATTGGATCAACAATCCACACAATCCCACTTAATTCAGTAAATCCTTCGTGGCTCATTCCTTCTTCTCCAAGGATTCGGTGTGTAGCATCAAAAGCCCTAATTTTTTCTACAATAAATTGCTCTATTTCTTTATCTATATTCGTTACTAAATCATTTGCACCTGATTTAGTTTCAATTTCCATAGTTTGCGAAAAAGACTGACGAATTCTACTTGCTGCCTCTTGAATTATCTCTAGCACATACTTATGAATCAACATACTATCCACCTTAAATCCCCCATTCCTTACAGCTTAAATTCTACTTCCTATTATAACAAAAAAACACTCGCTTCTCGTAAGATTAGCAAGTGTGTATCAATATTTTTCTCTTCTTTTAAGAAAATACATGGAATGCCTCCAGTTCCATATGAATTTCTTCTAATCTAGATTTACTTGATTTAATTTGCTTATCATCTTTTTCATTCAGAGCATCATAAAGCGTCGCTAATTCATAATCCAGTTCCAATTGAAGCCCTTTGATGTATTGCTTTTCAAATTCTACCTTACGAAGTATATGGACAACTTGCTTCATAACAATCAGCTCCTCCACTATCAGTATTTGAGTATGAATTAAAAAAATCCCTCTCAAGTGATTTCTTACTTTTATCACTTAGCCTTTCATACATGATTTTTTCCCAAATATCGAATATCATAAACATTATAACTAGTAATTGGAGGAACAAAATAATGACTACGACTAATGTAACCTGGACTCAAAAAGATTTTGATGTTTTTACTACACCAGGTCTTGAACAACGCATGGCTGCACTAATTGAAAATGTACGCCCTAAATTTGAAGAACTAGGTGGCCATTTCGCAGCCTATTTTTCTACACAATTAAACGAAGAATTTTTCCCACATGTTGCGAAGCATGCTCGTCGTAAAACAAATCCACCGAATGATAGCTGGGTAGCCTTTGCACCATACAAACGTGGATACAAAGCAATGCCACACTTCCAAATTGGCCTATTTGATACACATGTCTTTATCAACTTAGCGGTTATTTACGAAGCGCCGAATAAAGAAAAAATCGCCAACACACTTCTACACAACTTAGAAACACTTGAACAGCTTCCGAAAGATTTCTATATTTCTGGAGATCATATGTCACCTAAAACTGATTTTATTTCTACTTCTTTAGAAGATGGCTTTGCTGAAAAATTATTGACTAGATTCCGCGATGTTAAAAAAGGCGAGATTATTATTGGGCTGAAAATTTTAAGTGAGGATGCGATTAAATTATCGAGTGAGGAATTACTCAATCGTATAGAATCCACTTTTGAAGCATTATTACCTGTCTATAAATTAATGGTTTCTTCTAACTAAATAAACATAGAAATCAATTTTATCTTAGAAAGACCGCATGGCATAGAATTATTGCCATACGGTCTTTTTTCATACATAACTAATCTATTTCAACATGCTGTCACTTACTCACGTCATTATAAAAAAACACCAACGATTTTTAACTCAATCGTTGGTGCCACATAGTTTATTTTTTATATTTTGAAATAACACCTTTAATAGTTGTACCATCTTGTCCTTTTTTCGCATCGCGTACAACTGGAAAACTCTCATAGCCACTGACTTCAAAGAATTCTTTAAAATATGTTTTTTCCTGTGCTTTCCCTGGAACAATTTCATTAAAACGACGATACGCTTTTAATACTGCTTCACGTTTCACGCCTGTTTCGTATGCTTTTTCGATAATTTGAAAAAATGCTATGATATCTACTATTTCTTCTGTAGACCAATCTGTAGAGAAAGGATATGAATATTCCAATTTAAAACCGCCTTTTTATTTGTTGTATTCATTTTAAGCAATGCCATGCGGTTATGCAAATGAATTAGAAAATCAAATACACAATGATTGGACAAAGGAATGAGCCAAGTAAAGCACTTAGCGTCATCGCAACAGATCCAATTGACAAAGTTAGTTCACCATATTCATTTAATTTACTAACGCCTATCCCATGCGCTGCACTTCCCATTGCAACCCCTCTACTAACAGGACTATTAATTTTTAAAACTTTATAAATAGTGGGTCCACCAATTGCGCCCGTTATTCCAGCAACAATAACAAATAGTACCGTCATTTGCGGGATGCCCTGAATCGCTTCACTAATTTGAATGGCTACCGGAGAGGTAATTGATTTGGGTAAAAATGAACGAAGGATTTCTTCATTCAATCCAAATAACAAACCTAGTAACAAGACACTCACCATACCAGCAAACATCGCAATGATTACGCTCAATAAAATGGTCTTTTTATATCGCATGATGACACTCCACTGCGAATAAAGTGGATATGCCATCGCTACTACAGCTGGCCCTAAAAAGAAGTTGATCATTTTTCCACCTTCCATATATTTTTCGTATGGAATATTAGCCGTTGCCAAAATAATTAATAACACAATTGTTGATGTTAAAATAGGAAATAAAAAGGAGATGCCTGTTCGCTTATATAGCCATGTCATGAAAAAGAAAATACCAATTGTTAAAACTGCATAACTAATCATTGCTAGCATACGATTTTTCTGCCCCCTTTTCTTCAGAAAGACTCTTTAGGGACTCTTTCTTTTCTAACTTCTGAGCTATTTTCGCTGTCATACCTAGCGCAAAAATTGTGCTGACAACCGTAATAAATAATAAAGTTATCCCATACCAAGATAATAATTCTGGATAATTAATGACACCTACAGTCGCAGGAATAAATAATAAGGTTAAAATCGGCAATAAAAAACCGGCTCCATCTGCAACGAACTGTTTAGGCACAATTCTCATATGTAATAATACTAATAAAATTATTAAGCCTATAATACTACCAGGTAACGGAAGAGGTAGCATGTTGACAATCACGCCGCCCAAAACAGATAGCACATATAAAAAGAATACCTGTAAAACAATTTTCACCAATTTCCATAGCATTTTGCTCATATTCTTACACCTCACATTTGTAATATTGTATCTCTTTTTGGATAATTTTGTCTATTTTTTCTCTTTAATAACTTAATTTTCTGTTTTACAACTTTTTTTAAAAAACAAACAGCATTTTCTTCAATCAAATTGCTTTATCAAATACTGCCAACTTAGCAGATGATTTGAAATCCTCCACTTTAAAATTGGCATAAAAAAGAACCGCAAATACATGCGGCTCATTTCTTTATTATTTTATTTCAGAAAAATTTTACACATCTTTATTTTCATGTGCACGATCTTTTTTCAAGATTTTTGATAGGAATTCATAGACAAGTGGCACAATAATTAAGGTTAGAATAGTTGAACTTATTAACCCGCCAATTACTGTAATACCTAATCCTTTCGAGATTAACCCGCTACCTTCCGCACCAATTGCCAACGGTATAAGTGCCCCGATTGTTGCAATCGCCGTCATTAAGATAGGGCGTAGACGTGTAGCACCTGCTTCAAGTATCGCTTGTCGCATAGTGAGACCGTCATGTTCCATATGAATAATTCGGTCCACAAGAACAATAGCATTGGTCACGACAATCCCTATCAGCATCAATAATCCAATCATTACAGAAACGGAAATGGTTTCACCCGTTGCCCATAGAGCCACGAGAGATCCGATAACTGTGAATGGTAAAGAGAATAAGATAGAAAATGGAGCTAATCCTTCACCAAATGTCACAACTAATGTGAAGTACACAATCGCGATTGCTGCCACCATTGCGATTCCTAATTTAGTAAAGGAATCTTTAATATCTTCCGTGACACCACCTGTGTCAACTTCCACATTATTTGGTAAGTCTAATTTATCTACTTCTTTTTGAACAGCAGATGAAGCTTCAGTGACATCTTTTGTTAAGATGGTTCCACTTACTGTTGCATAGTACTTACCACCACTACGTGTAACCTGTGTTTGTGTTTTACCTTCCTTCACATTGACAACTTCCTTCAACTGAATCTCTTTGCCTACAGGCGTTTTGATTTTCTGCTGAAGCACCTTATCAAATGTATCTGGCGCCTTAATATCAGAATGAACTTCGACATCAATTTCTTTGCCATCATTAATTACTGTCGTTAAAATAGTTGCTTGTACATTGGGATTAATCATTAACGCAATTTGCCCTGTTGTTAATCCATACTCCTGTACTTTATCTCGATCCACAACTAATGTTTTTTGGTCGTATTCGGCTTCTAAAGAAGTTTTGACATCCTTCAAATCTTTATTGTCTTTTAGAATTCCTTCTAAATCATTTACTACTGGGCGAATTTCATCAATAGTATTCCCATAAACGGAATATGAAACTTCGTTACTCGATAGACCCATTGCAAAGTTTTGTTCTTTCCATTCACCTGGCTGATCTACCGCTTGAATACTTTTCACTAATTTTTCTTTCTTAGCTGAGAAATCTTTTGTATCTGGGTCATAAATAAGATACATTAATGCCCCATTCGAATCACCAGGAGCTAATGGATTCGAACCACCAATTGATACTTGGATAGAATCAATGTCTTTTTCTTTTTTCACTTGATCCTCAACCTGTGAAACATCCTTCACGACTTGATCACGCGTTTGTCCTGGCTCAGGTGTATATGTGATATATGCCATCTTTTGCTCGTCCTCAGGAAGGAAACTAAAGCCTACAATTGGTGCCAAGAATAAACTAGCGACCAATACGACAATTGATCCTGCAAAAGTTACTGCTTTATGATCTAGCACCCAAGCCAATAATTTTTTATAGGACTGAGCCATGCGACCATGTTGTTCTTTCATAACCACTTTTTCGCCATACAATTGCTTTTTAAATAGTGTATGGGCTAATGCTGGTACAATCGTAATCGCAATAATCAAAGAAGCAATTAATGCAACTGCCATCGTAATACCAAATGGTAAGAATAATTCCCCAACCATTCCTCCAACAAGACCAATCGGTAAGAATACCGCTACGGTAACAATTGTAGATGATAAAATTGGTCTGAACATTTCAAGTGTTGCTGAGCGAATTAATGCACGACCTTGAAGTTTTTCATCTTTTAAATGTAATCGCCTGAATATATTTTCGACGACAACAATGGAGTCATCTATTACGCGACCAATAGCTACCGTCATCGCACCTAATGTCATCATATTCAATGAAATATCCATCAGGTTTAAAACAATCATAGCGATTAATAGTGACATCGGAATGGAAATGATGGAAATAATCGTTGAGCGGAAGTTTCTTAAGAAAATCATGATAATAATAACCGCAAATAAAGCACCAAATAAGGCTTTATCAAACATCGTACTTACAGACTCTTCGATTGGTTGACCTTGGTCTAAAGTAACATCAATTTTCATGCCCTTATTATCTTTTTCGAATTTTTCAGAAACCTTCTTCACTTCGTTTACAACATCAACCGTATTCGCTTCCTGTGATTTAACCACTTGAACAGCGATTGCATCCTCTCCATTTGTACGAGAAATGGATTCAACCTGACCTTTTAATTCAATTTCTGCAATCTCAGATAATTTTACGAAAGGCTTTTGAACTGGCTCTTCAGCTTGAGCTGTCATACCAGTTGCAGCTGCTTGTTGTTGTGTAGCAGCCATTGCTTGTTGCTGTGCTGCTTGTTGTGCTGCTGGACTACTTTGTACAGGGATTTCTAAATCCTGTAGTTTTGTCATTGTCGTCATTTTCCCATCGACAACAACCGCCTGCTCAGAATCTTTAAATGTAAACATTCCTAAAGGAATCCGTGTATCCATCCCTTGTACATATTGTTTAACCGTATCTTCATCTAAACCATATTTTTTCAACTTATCTTGGTCATAAGTAACAAGCACTTTATTGACTTGTTGCCCCGTTACCATTACAGAAGAAACACCATCGACACCCTCGAGCTTAGGTGCAAAATACTCCTCTACTGTCTTCGTTAATTCAGCAATGGACTGATTACTATCACTTACACTCAATGCTACTACCGGGAAAGCATTGATACTTACACGATCTAAAACAGGACGAGCAGCTGTTTCAGGTAGTTCAATCTTTTCAATTGCTTCTTTTATATCTTCTCTAGCCACTTTCATATCTGTACCATATTTAAACTCTATTTGGAGGCTAGAAGCATTTTGATATGAATTTGAATATACAGACTCAACATCCTTTAAATTTTGAACTGCTTTTTCATAAGGTGTGGATATTTTATCTTCTACTTGTTCCGGACTCGCCCCCGGGTATGTAGTTGTTAACGTAATGATAGGTACTGATATATCAGGAATTGTTTCCATCTTGAGTTTCAACCCTGAATATACCCCTGCTGCTGCTAAAATAATGGTCATTAGCCATACAGCTAACTTGTTCTTCAATACAAATTGTATGAATTTTTTCACAGTCGCACCGCCTTTTGACATAATTGTCATATTTCACTTATACTAGTGACGTAATCTGATTTTACAAAATAAATATACATACTGCCCTGTCACTACCTAAAAGTCTAGTGAGGGCGCAATCAAAAGTCAATTGAAAAGGAGGGTTGTTCATTTGTCTAAACAGCCACTTATTATACAAAATGCAATTGAACTTTTTTTACAAAAATCCATTTCAAAAACATCCATCCAAGACATAACAAATGCATGTGGCATCTCAAAAGGTGCGTTCTATTTAAACTTTCGCTCGAAGGAGCATTTACTCATTTCAATAGTCGACTATTTCATTAACGACTTAACGATTGTCTTTCAAGATATTATAGATGAGCCTACTTCCTCTAAAAAAAAATTGGAAGATTTTTGTCATGCGACAATGTCAAAATTTCATGAACGTTTTCCTCTATTAGAAATGTTAGTAAATGAAAAGCAGCGACTTATCAAATCAAATGTTCTAGCTAAAGTTCGCTTGTTTGATATATCATTCACTAATTTTTCATTACAGCTTTTAGAGAAAAATTATGGTGAAAGAATTGCACATAATAAATATGATTTGCATTTATGCTTTAAGGGTTTAATGAAAAGCTATATTACATTTACAATCCATCACCAACAAAATTATCAATTTTCTAAAATCGCACAAGCAATTGTTCACTATCTTGATGCCCTTGTTGAAAAACAATTTCCTGCTATTATTTCCGAGGAAATATTTTATCGTGATATTGAAAAAATTTCTTTAAAAGATTCTTTAAAAACCGCTCTACTTAATGAAATAAAAATTTGTAAGGAACAATACAACACAAATGATTTCTATTTACAGAGTATGCAATTTATTGAATCTGAGTTACATAAAGAACGCCCTAATTATGTCCTTTTACATGGTATGGCAGCGAACCTATCCAAGGAAGCCGATTTAAAATGGTTAGCAACACTTGTTAAACAATATGCTCCCTTTTAATGTAGTATCGCTTTAATCCTTTCCCTTTATCACTGCCATCTAAAACGTATTTACTATAGAAATATAAGGTTAATTTCTTTATTCCTAATTAAAATTCCTTTTGTTCTATGCGTCTAAATAGCTACCTAATCAAAAATGAGAACTGGCATTATTTGAACTGTAGTGACGCCAATTGTTTTGTCTAACAATTGGCCCTACATATTCAGCCTGTTCTCATTTTTTATGCACTCTAAAATACATAGATTTTTTCTCCAGCGTCATATACTTTTATTAATTTAATTGTTTATAAAACAGCAGAATAGCCACCATCAATATTAATCGAAACGCCTGAAATATACGATGCCGCATCTGAAGCTAAAAAGACAATGGTATTTGCTGCTTCCTGTGCCTCTCCAATTCTTCCTAGCGGTATATGTTCACCCATTTTTTCACTGTATTCTTCCCAGGTTAATGTTGGCTCATCTTTTTTCCAACGTCGTTCTACTTGTGCACTTCGTATTTGCCCAACTGTCACTGTATTTACACGAATCCCAAATTTCCCTAAGTCTTTACTCATATTATTTGTTAAGGCTAAGCCTGCCGCTCTACTAATTGAGGTAGGCATAGAATTTTCTGCACCTTGTTTTCCAGAAATAGCTGTTAAATTAATAATGACACCTGCCCCACGTTCTTGCATATGTGGCACTGCTGCTTTAGAACAATTAATTGCAGCAAATAATTTTAAATCTAAGTCATCTTGCCA
This sequence comes from Candidatus Kurthia equi, assembly GCA_018065935.1. Lineage (GTDB taxonomy): Bacteria > Bacillota > Bacilli > Bacillales_A > Planococcaceae > Kurthia > Kurthia equi. The sequence goes on along the minus strand of JAGHSJ010000199.1, from coordinate 382 downwards.
TTGTTCTGAAGATATATCCATGAACGGGTTAGTCGAAGAAATCCCTGCGTTATTAATCAGAATATCTACGCGTTTAAATTTTGCCATAGCACTCATAATCAATTTTTCACAATCAGCCTTTTCTGTAACGTCAGCTACAATAGCAAGCACACGTTGCCCGGTTTCCTTTTCAATTTTGTTAGCAGCTTCCATAAGCGTATCCTCTTGACGACCACATATGACCACATTAGCCCCTTCAATCACTAGCTGTCTTGCTGTAGCAAATCCAATACCTCTTGACCCTCCAGTTATTACTGCGGTTTTTCCTAATAATCCTAGATTCATTTTTTGACCTCTTCTCTCTCTTACAAATTTTTATATGTAGTGCATCCCTATAATATAT
>JAGHSJ010000251.1 GCA_018065935.1 Candidatus Kurthia equi | reverse complement strand
ATATAAGTATTTATTCGGAATGTACAAACAAATAATGTCCTATCTCAAAATACTTTTTTCTGAAAATAATGTCATGTTGTCGAAGAAGATAACAGAATATAGCTAAATCAGAAATTGCTATATACAGTGAGATTTTGTATATCGAACGAATTGACTTTATAATAAAAGAAAGAAGAGGAGAGGGGTAAAAAAATGTCAAAGAAACTTGTAAAAGAAGATTTATTTAATATTTATTCGGTAGCAAATCCAGTCATTGCACCAAATAATGAAGAAGCACTTTATATTAAAACAGAAATGCATGAGGAAGATAATACATATTATAGTTATTTATATCATTTAGATTTTTCAACAGGATTATCGAATCAATGGACTTTTGGCAAAGAAAGAATTTCTTCTGTGAAATGGTCGCCCAATGGTAAATATGTATCTTTTGTGTCATCAAGAAATGAACAATCTAATTTATACCTATTATCAAAAGCGGGTGGAGAGGCACAGGTAGCCTCATCGAATATAAAAGATATTCGTTCATATGAATGGACTCAGACGAGTGAAGAAATTATTTTTACAGCTACAGTAGAGCTAGGAAGTACCTTTGAAGGTTATAAAAAAGAAGAGGATAAAAATAAAAAACCAGAAATTTATAAAGTAGAAAGTATGCGCTATAAATTAAATGGTGTAGGTTTAATAAAAGCGAAGCAACGTAGCCAGTTAGGAAAAATAAATATCGAGACAAAGGCTGTCACAAGACTTATTGAAGACACTTATGATTATGCAGTGCAATCGATTTCTTCCACTGGAGAAACAATTATTTTAAATCGTTATTTACATGAAGATGATCAAGATTTTAAATCGCAATTAATTTCTATGAATCTACAAACGATGGAGCAAGAAGTAATTGTCGATTTAGATGCGCAAATTGGTGGAGCAAGTTTCTCACCAGATGATGCCTATATTGCTTTTGAAGTTTCTATGAATCAACCGTATAGAAATGCACAGCATAATCAAATTTATATATATGATGTTGCACAAAAATTCTATTGGTCTTTAACTGAAATGATGGATTTACCAGTAGGCGATTATGCAACTGGAGATATTCAGCAAAATGCAAGTGCGCCTAGTCTGGTATGGACAAATGCCAATGATTTATATTTCCAAATGTCATCAATGGGCGATGTACGACTTTATTATGCGACATTAACAGGAGCAATTTATCCAGCAACACCAGAAGAAGAACATATTTATGGTTACGATATTACAAATGATGGTATATATGCATTGATAGCTGTTTCAACTACTACGTCAATTGGTGATTTATATCTTCATGAAATTACAACAGGAAAACGTAGTAGACTGACAACTATTAATGAACAATTTGAAGAAGAACATCTTATTGTGAAACCAGAAATTGTGCAAGTATTTAACGAAGAACAATTGATTTGGGGTTGGTTTATGAAACCAGCTACTTTTGAAGAAGGGAAAAAATATCCGTTGATTTTAAATATTCATGGTGGTCCTCATATGATGTATGCGAATACCTTCGTTCATGAAATGCAGTTCTTGGCAGCTGAAGGATATGCAGTCCTGTATATGAACCCTAGAGGAAGTCATAGCTATAGCCAAGATTTTGTGAATGGTTGCCGTGGCGATTATGGCGGTGGTGATTATCGTGATTTGATGGCTGCAGTGGATATGATAATTGAAGAAAATCCTTGGATTGATACGGAAAAACTAGGGGTAACGGGCGGAAGTTACGGCGGTTTTATGACCAACTGGATTGTGGGTCATACAGATCGTTTTAAAGCGGCTCTAACGCAACGCTCTATTTCAAATTGGATTAGCTTCTATGGCGTTTCAGATATTGGCTATTACTTTACACCATGGCAAATTGAAGCAGATATGACGGATGTAGTAAAGTTATGGGAACATTCGCCGCTTAAATATGTTGAGCAAATGAATACGCCATTGATGATATTGCATAGTGAATTAGATTTTCGTTGCCCAATTGAACAAGCAGAGCAACTATTTATTACGATGAAATCTATGGATAAAGATGTAGAATTCATCCGCTTCCCACAAGCAAATCATGATTTGTCACGCTCGGGATTACCGAATTTGCGCATGGCGAGATTACAAGCTATACAAGAATGGTTTATTAAGAAATTGTAAATTCATTCAAAAGAGCAACCTTTTATTACAGCTATCGTTTACAATAACAAGAGAGTTATACGAGAAAAATAGTATGCTATAAAAGATATAATAAAAAGGGTTGTGAATAAAAAGATGATTATGGTTATTGAACACATCATAAGTTTTATCCTACACATAGATGAACATCTTGTAGAGATAATCAAAAATTTTGGTAACTGGACGTATGGGATCTTATTCGCAATCGTTTTTGTCGAAACAGGATTAGTAATCTTCCCATTTTTACCGGGAGATTCTTTATTGTTTGCCGCAGGAACATTTGCAGCACTAGGTTCGTTAAATTATCCACTATTACTAGCGATATTCTTCTTTGCAGCAGTTATAGGTGATAGCGTGAATTACGAGATAGGTAAAAAAGTTGGAACGACAATTCGACCTAACACGTTTATGGGGAAAATGATTAATCCAGAGAAGATGCAAAAGGCGGAAGCTTTTTTTAATAAACATGGTGGAAAGACGATTTTAATCGCTCGTTTTATGCCGTTTATTCGTACATTCATTCCATTCGTAGCAGGTGCAAGCCGAATGAAGTACGGTTATTTCTTAATGTACAATATAATAGGTGCAGCTTTATGGGTAGTTATTTGTACAACATTAGGTTATTTCTTTGGGAATATCCCAGTGATAAAAGATAATTTTTCAATCGTTATTATTTTAATTATTGTGGTCTCAGTAATTCCAGCATTAATGGGATTCATTAAATCTAAAAAAAAAGATAAACAGCTGACAAAAGTAGAGTAACTATTCATAGTTACTCTTTTTTTTGATAGAAATGAATTTAACTCATT
>JAGHSJ010000318.1 GCA_018065935.1 Candidatus Kurthia equi | reverse complement strand
ATTTATAGATGCTCTATTAGTTTTTCTAAAATTAACATAATACGCCTTATACGAAATGCGTTATAATTTATTTCGAAATTCAAATACTTATTTCAAAGTTTATAGCCCAAACCTCACTGTTTGGGCTTTTTTTATGATTTATCACGTTTCACGCTTAATATTTAAACAATGTTCCATGTTTTATTCAGTTTTAATAAACATCATCCGGTTTTTTGAGGAGTCATTATTTCATGTGCTTGCACTGAAATTGGCTCATCAAAAAATTGGAGTCCTGGTTAACCATAAGGAAGGAAAAAACGGCTCAGGAAGCCCCTTTTTTTAGGTTCTGACTCAACGTGTTCAGGGACAGGGATACGTTTGTTCTCTGGAGTAGTCAATCCGTCCTCTTTAACCTGCTTTAACTGAATATTTGTTCCCATATCAGTTGGGTTTGAGGACGTATTACTTTCAATATTCTCTTTATTAGCTTCATTACTAGCTTTAGGTGGCTTCATTTCAATTAGCGTAAGAAGCGTATCGATACGAGCATTAGCTTTAGTCTCTCTATCTTCTGCTTTTTCTAATTGTTTCTTTAAAAAGTCGATCTGATTTTTTAACTCTACTACTGTTTTATCAGTGTACTCGGGTGTATCCAGATTCTGTATTAGAGACGTATCAATACGTTTTGACTGTTTTCCACTAAAGGGTTCACCATATACTCTTAATAGTTCTGAAAAGTCTATAAAGCCATCATGATCACGGCTTAATACCCCATTTTTTATATCTTTATAAAGTGCCGCTCTAGATTTTTTATACAGTGTGGCAGCATCACTAACACTGTATTTTGTACTTGTTTTCATAGTGTATTACTGTGTATTTAAGATACGTATTAGGGAATACAATAAGTGTATTCTTCAATACACTCAAGGTTTGAAGCCTAAGTTACGTAAGTAAGGTAAAAACTGCTTTTGTTGTTTTGGATCTCTAAGTTTTTCTTTGATTTTTGAAGCCAATATTTCATAGCTCTCACCCTCACATGCTAGATGAGAGAGTTCATGTAGACGCGATAGTTGATTACCAAACATATTTATCTGAGCATCTGTTAACTTATAGAACTCTTTCGGTATGGCTGTACTTTCATGACCAATACTTTTTGTTTTTTCTTTAAAAGAAAACGTAATGTGAGTAACTTTACGACCTGTTTTTTTCTGCTCATACGTCACACGTAAAGGGCTGTATTCATTGATTTGATCTACAGCAGTATCAATTACCCTTTTTTTGAAATCAGCAAATAACGGATACTTTTTTCCTAGTTCCAGCATAGTTCGTAGATTATCAACAGAGATTTCACGCTTACCTATTTGTCTGTATTGCACCAGTAACTCATAAATACGTATACCGTACCCACTATTGATACCTGCGATATCAGAGAGAGCATATTTAGTAAATTCTCTACTTAGGTTAGATATAAAAGGCAAAATTGGTTTTGAAAAACGAATACCAATGACACTTTGACTATCTAAAAACTGAACCTCTTGTACCCATCTCATTTTGATAGATTTATCGTCAACAGAAAGATTGATAGACCTTTCATAAAGTCTATTAATCCCTTCTTTTAAATCTCTATAGGCTGTTTTCTCGTGTACCCCTAGAAGCTGTAATTCATTAACACTCACTGGGTATAACTCATCATCTGTGATGGGTTGATTCTTTGGAATACGTGAAATGGCTGCTAAGACAATACGTTGCTCTACTGCACTTAATTGATATGAAGCTTCTATAACCTGATTTGATTTTACAACTTGATTCTTATCCAAAATAAAACCATTTAATTTTTAATATATGACAAATATATACTTGTCATAGTTAGTAGTCAATCCGTCATAGTTAAGTAGTCAATCCGTCATAGTTAGTAGTCAATCCGTCATAGTTAGTAGTCAATCCGTCATAGTTAAACTCTGAGACCCTTACTGTATAAGGCATACAAAGGACTGAAAAGATTTAAAAGATTTAAAATATAATTAAAAAGAGCAAATTAAAAAATTGCCCTATGTTTTCGCTTCGCTCAAACTCTATTGAATCTCGCTTTCGCTCGATTCGCGGGGCAATTTTTAGTTAATGTTCTCGTGACTTTGAAAAAAAGCAAAAGCAACTCGGAATTCGCTTCGCTCATAAGCTTTTTTACTCGCTACGCTCGGTTTAGAAGGCAAACTGAGAAAGTTCGCACCCATTCGGGATGCTCTGATTCTGAGTTCTTGACTTGTAGGGGAGCTTGTAATCAGGGAAAGGAATAAGCAAATTTTCTGAGTTCGCTCGTAGACACTCGCTCTAATCATTCCTCTTAATAGCAAAAAAAAGCACAAAGCGAACGGAGTGTGAGCGACCAGGAAAGATCTAAATCTCAAAATGTACTCCCTCTGATTACCAGCTCCCATCTAAACTTTTCCGTCAGTAGCCGAGCCATCCCGAACGGGTGGCGACTCCCCTTTTTGATACACGTAAACAGTGGCCAAGCTTCTCAGTCGTCACTACCTATAAGTAGTGACGACTGAGAGAAGCCTCATATTGCTTACAATACAAAACATTTTTGGAAGTTATTGCCGCGTGATAGAAGAATATTCACAGATATACTGATCAGACTTTTTTGTTTTTTCATAACTTTTCTTTGCTGACTTTCATTTATGTTTTCAGCTTAAACACAAACTAAATACAGGAGATCAAATACTTTTAATCGCTCTCATCCTATATGCAGAAACGGTTTATTTTTATAAGTATTCACACATTTGGACTTAAAGATTTTCGAATTTTTATACCCATTTTTTGAGCATTTTTTATTGAACCAATTTCTATAATTGAATTTGATAAAACGTTAATTCGGCTCTTAACACTAACCAGTACATCGGATCTCACCCAGTTTTAAATTAAAAAATTGATACTTAATTGATTCCGTAGCACAGCATAAAGCTGCGCTGTACTCATCAATCAAGCATCTCCAATAAAAGATGGATCATGACCTTAGAATATCAATTTGATCAGCTCTGCAATAAGTTCCGTGAGGGTTCACACGCCACGCAAGCAAATAGACGGGCTATGCTGAAATTATTCACTGAACAGCTTGCCAGGAATGGCTATGACGTTAAAACCATGTCGCCCAAAGATTTAAAAGGTCGGCATGTGAATAAATTGCTTGAGCAATGGCGTAAGGATGGCGTGTCCACAGGAACGATAAAAAATCGAATGGTGGCCGTAAGGTGGTGGGCTGAAAAAGTCAGCAATAGCGGTGCCGTCAAAGACAATGCAACTTATAAAATAGAAAATCGTGTCTATGTCACCAATGAAAATAAATCTATATCTTTAAAAGATCTGGATTTGTCTAAAACCGATACAAACATAGCGCAAAGCTTACGTTTACAAGACGCTTTCGGGTTTAGACGTGAAGAAAGCATGAAATTCCAACCTGAATATGCCTTAGATGGTCAAAAAATTGAAAATGCTAAATATATCCGCTTAAAAGACAGTTGGACCAAAGGCGGAAGACCTCGAACAATTCCCATAACCAATGAAAAACAACGTCAAGAACTCAAAAATGCCTATGCTCAAGCCGTGAAAAATGGCGGTTCCATGATTCCAAAAGAAAAAAGCTATAAATCTCACAAAGCCAATTTTGAGGCAGTAACGCATGCCCTGGGTGTTGGGCAAACGCATGGTTTAAGGCATGGCTATGCTCAAACCAGATACCGTGAACTCATGGGCTTTGATTGCCCTGCGGTAGGCGGTTCTCGTTCATTGTCTGAACATGAAAGGGAAAAAGATAAAGAAATTAGAATGTTAATCAGTGAAGAATTGGGGCATAGCCGTATCAATATTACGTCCGTGTACTTGGGTTCATGGAGTAAAAATTAATGGGTATTGCATCAGAAATACGTGAAAAATTACCGTTATGTGGTCGTTGTATTAATTGCAAACTTTTGATTTGGAATGATAAAGCAGAGCTAAAACCCACTCAAAATTTAATTAAATTTAGAAGCTCGGAAGCATCTTTTTATTATACGGTTCGTTGTTCATGGCTTAAAAGTCCTGTTTCTGAACCTCAATTCTTAGATACCTGTGAGGGTAAACAACAGCAAAAAGGGGATAATTAAATGGTGCACGATTTTTTTATGGCTTATTACACGTTTTTAATAAGAACTTTGCACTTTAAACCCCTTTTTGTTGGCTACGCGAATACCCTTTTAGTCCTAGTCATTATTGCGCTTTTTCTCATGATCTTTGTGAGCTTAAAGTCACTTTTTAAAGCGCATAATCCATACCATGAGTTTTTATATAATGTTGTGCTTTTGGGTTTGGCTATTCTAGCCCAGACCTATCTGTTGAGCGACCTCACAAATTTGCTTTCAAGTCATTATGTTATCGTTTCAAATAATAATTATTTCGTATCGTGGCTTTTGATTGCTGTTCTTTATACATTTTTGTACTTTGCTGGTGGCAAGTCAAAACCGCGTGCAGAACGTATAAAAAAAGAGTCTGCGGAAGGCTATGGCACCTTATTAAGGGAAGTGCACAGAGGGTTTGAAAATAAAACGCCCCTCATTGCTTTTACGGATAAGACTTTACCAAAGAAGCAAATGAAGGATATGCAGCAAAAACACTTCAATTGGTCTTTTCATCGCGAAAGCTTAAGGGTCACCAATGAAGATCGTGGCATTGTGTTGGGTGCACCTGGTTCGGGTAAAACAACTTTTTTAATCTCTCAAATCGTAGAATGGATGAAATCCGGGCGTAGCTTCGTGGCTACAGACGTAAAGCCAGAGATCTGGGCGATTCTGAAAGCAAATAATGTCTTTCAAATTTTCGGTTATAAAGATTGGGTCTTTAATCCGACCGATGTTCAGAGTGACCACTACAATATTTTTTCAGAAGTGACGGATTCAGCAGAACTCAACGAAATTTTGAACATTATCATTAAAGATGATACCGCTGAATCGGTGGTGTTTAATGACCTGGCAAGGCGTATTCTGAAGGCTGTTCTCATCGAACTGGGTGATAAGGCATCACTGGTGAATGCTCAAAATTATATTAACAGCATGGATAGCAATGATGAGTTGTTAAAAGCATTAAGACAGTCTGAGAAATCCAGTGTTTCCAATATTGCCAAAGAAATTTCCCGGACTGCCCAAAATGATCGCTTGCTTGCATCTGTGATGACGGCTGTTTCAAAAGCCTTTGAGTTTCTCGATGATGATCGTATTCGAGCAACCACATCAGACAATGCCCCAGGCTTCTACTTAAAAGAAGTGCTCATGCAGCCTAAACAAGCGATATTTTTACAGTTTGACCAACAGTATAAGAGTTCAACAGCTACGCTATTCGGGGCGATGGTGGCGCATACTATGCGTATTTTACAAGCCAATCAAAACCGTAGACCCGTATTTATCGCCCTAGATGAAATCATTAATTGTGCACCCATTCCAAAATTCACTGATTTGCTTAATACAATACGTTCTGCAAACATGCCTACTTTCCTATACCTTCAGAGTTTAGAGGGCTTAAATCGCCTCTATGGGCCAAATAGCGACAAAATGTTTATGGGTTCGAGTAATTTGAAAATCGTTTTTAGAATTGGGGATATTGAATCGGCTGAAGAATGCAGTCGATTGGTCGGTCAAACTGAAACAACCTACATTTCTGAAACAGCAGGTACAAGTCAAACCAGTGGTACAAGTTCATCCAGTCGAACAAGTGGCTCATCTTCTAACAGATCGCAAAACGTAGGGACAACAAAGTCCATTAAATTGGAATCCATTATTGAGCCTGCGGAATTTATTAAATTGCCGATTTGTACTGCCGTGGTGATGTATAACGGCTCTTACGGAACGTTGGAAATGCCTAAATATTATGAGTGCTATAACATGCCAAAACGCACGAATTTAAAAACGGTTCAGGACTTTAAAGCTGCCTAAAATTAAGGATTTTCTTTAATAATTTTCTCAGAAAAATCTGAGTATGGTTCATGAAAATATAGGAGTACCATAAACAGTGTTATATGAAGCATATTACCCAAGTGAGGGTGGCGACAACGGCCCAATTAAAATTTTTTATGGTTTTGTACAGGAAGGCTTTGAAAAGGACTATCAATTAACTTTAGTTGTTTTTTATCCAAAGTTAACAGGCACATCATTATTTAATCTGGTTGATGAAACTAAAGCAGGTTTAGCAAACTTCTTATTACAAAAGCATGTCTATGGGGTTAAAGCATCATTTATTCGAGTTGCTTTTGTATGTAAGCATATCAATGAAAGGGATTTTTATGCTGAAAGTTGGGGGGTAGATGTTTTTGAAAATTATGCCCAAGAGGTGATCGATAAAAGACCTGTAACGTTCTTAGACAAGATTTTTAAAAATAGAACGATAAATATTAGTATCAATTCGCGTCATTTAACCATTGGATTGACGGATAAAATTAAGCTTGTTGACGAGACAAATTTAGATACACCGTACACAGCCTACCTTTTAGACAGGCTGAAAGAAGTTGACTATGGGGACTTCAATAAAGTTTTTGGTAAATAAAAATCGTAAAAGTATTGGTGGCTATACGAAATTTAGTTATTACAACTAATGTTATTCACCAATTAAAATGTCTATGCGATAAACCATTTAAAATGTCCTGTTTTTAACCACAAGAGTCAAGCACAGGATTTAAATTTCTTTCTTCAATAACAGCTTTCTGAGCTTTACGGCTCGGCATACTTTTCTTGGCACGGGAACGTTTATTCTGTTTCTCCAATTCTTCATGTTGTTGCTGGATATGCGCCAGGACTGAACCTAACCGTTTATTCTCAACAATCTCATTTTGCTGTAGCCCAGCCAATTTATTGAAGATGCTGTAGTTGAGCTTTCGTCCCTCATGCATGAGGGCCACAGTGCCATCCGGATACTCCAGAAATGAAATGTATTGCCCAGCAAGCTTATGACTCAGCTCTGTCGGTTCAAGCAGATAAATACATTTGTCATAGGTAATCATCAGGTTCTCGTGACCTTACGCGGTTCCTGCCAGGTAAAAATATCATCCAGTTCAAGATGAGATTCGGTTAATGGCCGA
>JAGHSJ010000151.1 GCA_018065935.1 Candidatus Kurthia equi | reverse complement strand
GCGAAAACGTCTTCTTGGTACGTGATGGTGTCATTCATACACCGGATATCGCAGGTGGTGCGCTGGATGGTATTACTCGTCAAACCATTATTACCATTGCAAAAGACCTGGGTTATGACGTGGTTGAGCGCCGTATTACTCGTGATGAATTTTATATCGCAGATGAAGCATTCTTTACCGGTACTGCCGCTGAAGTGACGCCAATCCGTGAATACGATGATCGTCAAATTGGTGAAGGGGTACGTGGTCCGATCACGACTCAAATCCAAAAAGCATACTTTGATGCTGTTCAAGGTAAAGATCCAAAATACGCACACTGGTTGACTTACGTTAAGTGATTTAATTTTGTGTAGAAAACCTCTCTATTGAGAGGTTTTTTTTATTTTATTTGCGCCATGTTTGAAAAGTTATGTCATCATATTAGCTAATCTTAAATTCAATCGAGAGTATGGGCATATACCATGAGTAATATTGTTATATGTATGAAATGGGGAACCAAATATGGTTCTGAGTATGTCAATCGTTTATATAACATGGTGAAGCGACATACGACGGTTGATTTTCAGATGGTGTGTTTAACGGATCGAACTGAAGGCATTGATTCAAATGTTCAGTGTTTTCCAATCCCTTCTTTGGCATTACCAAAAGGCGCCCCTGAGCGTGGCTGGAATAAACTCTCAACTTTTGAGCCTGATTTATACGGTCTAAAGGGCAATGCGCTTTTCTTAGATCTCGATGTGGTGATTGTTGATAATATCGATGGTTTCTTTACCCATCCTGGTGAGTTTCTGATTATTCACGACTGGAAACGTCCATGGCGCGTCACTGGGAACAGTTCAGTTTATCGTTTTCAATTGGGAAGTTTCTCAGGAATTTTGCCTTATTTTCGAGAAAATTTTGACGAGATTCGTAAAAAGTTTCGCAATGAACAAGAATACCTATCTTGGTATGTCGATAAAGAGAAGAAATTAACGTATTGGCCTGAAGCATGGTGTAAAAGCTATAAATATCATTGTTTACAGAAAATTCCATTTGCTTATGTTAAACCTCCAGTTAAACCTGAAGGCGCGAAAATTATTATTTTCCACGGTGAGATTAATCCACCTGATGCTGTAAATGGCGGTGGTGGGAAATGGTATCGTTATGTGTTGCCATCAAAATGGATTAAGGATGCTTGGCAATAATGCCGGCACGTTTTATAGCTAAATAGATTTGATGATATATGGGAAAAATTGATTTTGTCATTGCATGGGTGGATGGTAGTGACCCTAAGCTGAGAGATAAAAGAAAGAAATTTCAATCAGATAAGGTTGTAAAAGGATCTTTCGAAGAGACTCGATTTGCAAGTAATGATGAAATTTATTTGGCAATTGCATCTATATTAAAATATGCACCATATGTAGGCACAATATATATTGTTACTGATGAGCAAAAGCCAATCTATCTTGATGAATTTTATGATCAAGGATTGTGTGAGCACAATCAAATTCAAGTGATTGATCATACAACTATTTTTAAAGGTTATGAGCATTATTTACCAACGTTTAATTCATTAACGATTGAAACAATGCTATGGAATATTCCAAATCTTTCAGAAAATTTTATTTACTTAAATGATGATTTTTTCTTAAACAGCGCATCTGAAGTAACTGATTTTTTAATAGATCAACAAACTAAAATTTATGGTCATTGGGTAAGTAATAAATTCGTTCAATTAAAATTTAATTGGCGTAAAGGATTGAATAAGTATTTTGGCAAACCTTTACAGCCCAAATATACAATTGCACAAATGTTAAGTGCTGTATTATGCGGTTTTGATCACTATTATGAGATTCATCATCGTCCGCATTTACTTGATAAGATGATATTGAAAACATATTTTCAAGAGAATCAAAAAGTTTTAACAGAGCAAATTAGTTATCGTTTTAGAAGCGCATTTCAGTTTTTGCCAGTGGGTTTAAATAACCATTTAAAAATAAAAGAAAAAAAAGCAATTTTGTGTAAAGATATTGAAATTGCATATTTGAAAAATGAATCTTCTATTGCTGAATTTTTATTGAATATAGAGAATTCGTCAATAAAATTTGGTTGTATTCAAAGTCTGGATCAGCTTAATTGTTACCAACAAGATCAAATTCTTTCTGCACTTAAACTTAAATTCAAAGGTTATTTACCTCAATCTGTATGTTGCTAAGAGTTGTTAATGAAAGTCATAACATATTTAATTAACTTAGATGGAAGCCATGATCGTTTAGCTGAAGCGACTCAGCAACTTAGGAATATTAATTGGTCTTTTGAGCGTTTTTCTGCTTATGATGGTCGAGGTAAAGATCTCACTCATTTCCACCAGTATGATGATGTAAAAGCACGACAATTTTTAGGTCGAAGTTTATTGAATGCGGAATTAGGGTGTTATCTCAGTCATTATGGTTGTGCTGAAAAATTTCTACAAACCGATGCGGATTATTTGGTTGTTTTAGAAGATGACATGAAAATCTCAGATAACTTTAAAACGGAATTGGAATACGTTTTAAATTATTTGGATCAGCATCAAGACTTAGATTGGTACTTAATTAATATTGCTGCCAAAAAGAAAAAATTTTCACGTGATATTGTGAAGCATAATGGTTTAAGCTTATGGCATGCATTCTACTTTCCTATTCGTGGTTTAGGACTAATTTGGTCGCGTCAGGGTGCACAAGCCTTTGTTGAAGCAGGTCGAACCATTAGCGCGCCAGTTGATATTTTTTTCCAAAATTGGTTGAGCCAAAATGGTAAAGGTCTAGGGGTTTGGCCGGCTTTGGTAAAGCCAGCAGGATTAGATAGTGATATTTTAGGTACGGTTGCCACTCAAGGGATTGCCCGAAAACACAAAGAAAATCGTGATGCGAGTTACGATTTTAAGAAGCAAAACCGCATGTGGAAAGATCGTTTTTCTGCTTTGAATTTTAAATATTTTTCAAGTTAATTATATAATTTATAATACTGCTCTTAATTTAAATTTTGGTGAAGTAATGATTTTAAAGAAAGCGAGCTCTCGAAATTCGATTTCAATTGTCGATGGGGGTTCCAAGGAAATTATAAAATCAAACCATAGTATAGTACCGTGCTATTGGTGGGATACTTCATTGAATTTTGGAGATTGGATAGGACCTTGGATAATTTCTCTAAAATTTGGAAAAAATGCCATTAATACAAAAAACATTAAATCTGTATCAAATACGATATTTTCAGTAGGTTCGATCATACATCATTTACCCAATGAATCGGGTCAAATTACAGTTTGGGGGTCAGGATTAATAAAACCGATTAGCTGGCGGAAGCGTTGGTCACTTAAAAAGAAAATGAAAGATGTTGAATTTATTGCTGTAAGAGGTCGTTTAACATATCAAGAAATAACGTCTAAACTTAAAACTAAAGTGCCTGAAGTTTTTGGTGATCCTGCTTTGTTATTACCAAAGTACTATCAACCTACTAAAAAGCAAGCAAAAAAAATAGTGTTATGCCCTCATTATTCTCATTATGATGAATTAAAAAATAAATTTTTAGACTATGAAGATATTAATGTTATCGATTTAAAAAGAGATCCTCGAAAAGTTATTGATGATATAACGAATGCTGAAATATGTATTTCAAGTTCCCTGCATGGGTTGATCATTGCTCAAACCTATGGCATTCCTTGGATTTGGTTAAGATTTAAGGATAATAGATTATCAGGTGATAGTTTTAAATTTCATGATTTTTATTCTACTTTGAAGAATTGTAGCCATGATCATGTGAGCGAGCATTCCATTAAGGCTATCAACTATGATGATATATTGGCCGCGGCTAATAGTGCTAAATTATTTGAGTTATCCATTGATTTACAGTTGTTAGATAGTGCCTTGAAGGAAATTTAGTATCATTGATTTTGAAGTAATGTGTTAAGCAAGATTTTTTAATCTTGCTTCATGTAACATAATATATACAAATAAAGAT
>JAGHSJ010000061.1 GCA_018065935.1 Candidatus Kurthia equi | reverse complement strand
AATTTAGATAATTATTTTTCTAGTAGAATTTTTTTAGGAGACGTTACTATTTTAAAGGATGAACTATTACCTAAAAAACAAAAACAAAAAAATTCAGAATTTGGAATAGAAGACACAAAATGGACACCGATTTGGGAAAATTTAGAAAATCAAATCCGTGCCAATGGATACGAAGGCTTAGAATTACCATTTAACCACGAAGAAATCATCAAACAATTCATTTCCTATGCCGTGGGATGTATGTTTGGGCGTTACAGCTTAGACCAAGAAGGTTTAATTCTTGCCAATCAAGGCGATACATTACAACAGTACATCGAAAGAGTAGGCAAGCAAGAAGCAGAATTACAATTTGTACCAGACCAAGACAATGTCATTCCGGTATTAGAAGGCGAATGGTTTGCAGACGATATCGTTGGCCGTTTCCGTGAGTTTTTAGTGGCTGTTTGGGGCAAAGAAACGCTTCAAAGCAACATCGCTTACATCGAAGAAGCCCTTGGCAAAGACCTACGCAAATACTTTGTAAAAGATTTTTACAACGACCACGTAAAGCGTTACAGTAACCGTCCAATTTATTGGATGTTCTCTTCTCCAAAAGGGGCGTTCAATGCATTAATCTATATGCACCGCTACAACCAAGACACCTTAAATACCATAGTAACCGATTATTTAGACCAATACATCGAAAAACTAAAAGTGAAAAAGGAACATTTAAAACACTTGGAAAATACGGGGACTCAAAAAGAACAAACAGCAGCGAAAAAGGAAATCATCAATGTAGATAAAATGCTAAAAGAGTTGGAAGATTACCACAGAGAAATCATTTATCCAATGGCTTTAGAGCGCATCAACATCAATTTAGACGATGGGGTTTTAGTAAATTACAATAAGTTTGGTAAAGCCATTAAAGCACACAAAGACTTAAACAGCGCCGATAAAAAGAAAAAAGTAAGAGGGTACGATTGGATAAATGTAGAAGAAATTAGAGATTAAAATGAGCAACATCCAACAAACATTAATACAGGCGTTCAAACATCATCGGATCATTTTTTGGTACGATGAGTTGGAAGAAAATAAAGAAGCTTTAAACGAAGTAGCATTAGAGGGAATAGAAATCATCACAGCAGATAAAAACGAGTTTTTCATCAAATACCACGTATTAAGAGAAAAACCAAACACCAAGTTTTTACTGTATTTTCCTTATGCAAAACCAAGCAACGACGAAAACTGGTTGTTAAACATCGAATTGTCTAATTTCTTATTTACCACTGATCAAGAATCTATCTTTTTACAAGAATTAGGATGGGATTTTCAGTACAAAGAATTCATCAAAGAACACATCGAGTTTTTCAAAGCCAAAGACCGTCGTAAAAAAATTAGTGCACAATTTGTAGAGAATGATTCGTTTAAAACACTTAAATACAAATTGGTTGCTACGATTTTAGGTATCGATAATTTCGATTTACCTACGATTATTCAGTACTATGCTAATGCGTATTTTACCAATTTAGAGAAGTTAAACAACGATTTAAGTAAATACAATTTGTTAGATTTTCTGTGGACAGAAATCAAAGACAAGTACAACTACAACAAAGACAAC
>JAGHSJ010000032.1 GCA_018065935.1 Candidatus Kurthia equi | reverse complement strand
ATTTACAACTACTAGAATCATTTGTAAATTATAATCCAAAAGTTAATGACAAACAATATAGCCTACATTTCTAATGAATACTGAATTTTCAGAACGATATATAACTAAGCCTTATACTAAGGCTTTTTGTAGAGGGATTAACATTACATTCCTCATTTAAAATGATTAAATATACCTAATCATTTTAAATCAGGAAGGGGGTGTTTTATGCCTACTTATCCCCCATGTCCTTAAACTACGCTACTTTCTTAATAATGAATTGTTCCTTACCGTACCCAATCTCAACAGTATCAGCATCTTCGTGATGTAACACACGAAACTCCTTAGATGGTAGCAACATTCCTTTAATTAATACAAAATCTTCTTCTCCTGATACAATAGTTTCATCACCTGTTAATTGTAATTTTTCATCAAAAAATGAGAGTGTATTACTTTTGTCACAGTACAATCCAACAACAACCGATTCTTCATTTTCCACTAAATTAGAATAGGTATTTGTAACTAACTTGGCCACATTTTTCCCTATTTGAGTAGTGATTTTTTCAAGAATACCTTCAGACATTGTTGTGTCATTTCCCTGTTCAATTTCATCATTTACACTTTTAATTAATGATCCTATTGATTGCATGAGTTCGTCATTTAATGAAGATGTTTGGAAATCATTCACATCAATATTAGATTCGAATTCAGCTACTTCATTATTATTTTCTGCATTATTTTTCGTATATAAATATGCATCAGTGTAGTCACTTAACTCAACCTCGGGCGTAACAGTTGATGTTTGAATTTGTGCTGTAAATTTAAACGCTTCGTCTATTGGATTTATTGCCCCTTGTACTTCAGCAGTTGGAACATGAAAAGCCCATTTTGAAGCTCTTTTTTCACTTTTTATTTCTCTCATAGTGCTATAAACACTAATTGAAACAAATGCTAAAAATATACCGATTACACAAACAAACTCCATTGGTCTGCCTCCTTAAAATTAGAGGGCATATTGCCCTCTTTCTGTTTTAAAAGAATAAAATTTGGCCATTTATTAAGCCGGCCTTTTTATTCGATTTTTTAACGATTAAATGCTCATTTATAACACTACTGTTCCTTGTATCTTCGACTGAAGATTCTGTAACAACAGGTACTTCGATTTCAACTGAAGGTTCTGTAACAACAGGTACTTCGATTTCAACTGAAGGTTCTGTAACAACAGGTACTTCGATTTTAATTGAAGGTTCTGTAACAACAGGTACTTCGATTTCAATTGAAGGTTCTGTAACAACAGGTACTTCGATTTCAATTGAAGGTTCTGTAACAACAGGTACTTCGATTTCGATTGAAGATTCTGTAACAGCAGGTACTTCGATTTCAATTGAAGGTTCTGTAACAACAGGTACTTCGATTTTGATTGAAGATTCTTCTACAAGAGGCACATCATGTTCATCAGGGTTATCATCAACGATTTCGTCCTCGGCTGGATACTCTCTCACCATAAGTAAATCTGTCTTTAAATTTTCCCAAATTTCACGACGAGCAATTATAGATTCCTTTTTATCTTCATCTGTAGTTTCTACAATTGTGATGCTACTCTTAGGCGATACACTAGCGAAACCAATTGCAAATAATTTAGGATCGTACTCAGATGGTCGAACTGACATACCGTACTTTTCCTCAAATATTGTTTGGTAATAGCGAAGGTTCTTATCTACTATCTCGCTATTAGCTAACAAATCTTTTTTAATTTGTAAATGGGCTTCAGTACAATTCGAAAACCAATCATTGATTTTTTGCTCAATTGTGATGCCATCGCTCATGTAGTAACTACTGTTAGCATACAAAGCAAAGCCCTTTTCATTTTTTATCTCGGTTTCAAAATAGCTAAAATTATTACTCGTAGCATAACTCGCAATCCAAGCAGGTGCTTCTTCCGCAAAATGAACACTGAAAATATCATTTGTTTTTTCAGGATGAAATTGCAAGAAGATAGGCGTACTATCAAAGTAATGATTAGTAGATTGTTTTCCGCGCTTAGACGAATATCTTATATAGACCTTATTTTCCTCGCGGTCAAAGTACATAATATTTTCTCTCCCTTAACGTTCGTATTCGGCACGTGAATTACCGCGACTTAACATTTCAGTAGCAAACTGTTCATAATCAAAGCTGCCAGCATGAGCTACATTTTGGCCCTCAAACTCTTTTGCAATTTCCGCAAAATCCAGTTCTTTTCGGTCAATAGCTAAATCGACACTACTTTGTTTAGAAAGAATTAAACTGTGTAAATTGGCATCGATTGTATCAACATTAATTAACCAAAAAATATCTACAGCGTACTTCTGACCAATACGAACTGCTCGGCTATAACATTGTTCTATTTTTTTAGCATTGTAATCTAAGTCCCATAACACAACGCTTTTTGCTTCTGTTAAAGTGTAAGATTCCGCGCCCGTTTTCATAGTCATAATAAGAATGGATAGACTATCATTTGGATCTTGGAAACGCTTCAGCAAATCTTTACGACGGTCCATTGGCACGCCCCCATGAATATAAGCAGCTTCATAACCAGGAACAATAAAACCTAGTAGCATACCTAATTCTTCACTAGTAGCTTTATGCGCTGTAAAGACAAGCATTTTTTCCTTTTTAGATGCCCTCTGCTGAATATGTTCTGTCATCCACTGCAATTTTGACAAAGGAACATTTTCGGGATTGTTAAAATCCTCATGTAACCAGGGAGCACTAGCAGCACGACGTAATTTTTCAAGCCATACAGTAATCTCTAAAGAGCTACCGCTGTAAGGAATGCCCTTCATTTTACATGCGTAACGCTCAGCCTGCATATTCTTAAACCATTCATTAAATTGCGTCATTATATTGGCATACAGCACCTTTTCAGGTTCACTTTGTTCAATGTGTAGACGATGGTGAATCGGTTTAGGAATGCGAATGACGTTTTTAACATCTTCATCGCTTTTTAATTTTCGGAATACAAAACGGTCTTGAAGTTCCCATAATTCTTTCGTGTTGCTAGTACGACTCGTAATTCCTGCAGAGTCCATGAGAGTTTTTTTATCAATACCGCCGTATACGTGTTTAAAACAGCGCTCCCCAAATGTTTGATAAGCTTCAAATTTTGTGTAAGATACCTTATTCCAAAAATGAAGATTATCGCCTAAAAGCCAAGCTAACGGCCAAAATAAATCACTAGCACCGTTTTCAGCTGGCGTACCACTTAGTAACACGCGCGTTTTCGTTTTAATTGCCATAATTGAACGGCAACGAGCAGTATTTCCGTTTTTAATTAAATGCCCTTCATCAATTGCTGCAGCATCATAGCTACGATTGAAATATTTATATAAAGGCTTTTTTCGTTTTGAGAAGAATGTGAAGCCACAAGAACAAGCTGAATGTCCCCATGTCCATTTCTCGTTACATTGAGGACAATGTATAGGAAAACTAGAGTAAGCTTCGTTAGTATTTGGATTGATTAATTTTTTGCTAGTTTCTTGCACCCAACGTTCATATGATACGAGGTGAATACGCTTCGTAGATTTCATATGACTAGGATTTTTAAGCTCGATATAATCATCACCAAAACCAAGTGCTACTATTTCTCTCTCCCAATCTTGAATATTACGACTCATTGTAACGATTAGAATTTTTTTATTTCGTGGATCAGCGGTTAAACCGCCAATCGTTGTACGAGTTTTCCCGAGCCCCATATCCATAGCATTCAATAAGCGTCGTCTTCCAACAATTAACGCTGCACAATCAACTTGATAATCATAAAGAAATGTACCATCAACTAATTCGTGACCATGAACGTTCATCACTTGTTGACGAGCTTTTTGAAACTCCTCAGTTTCTTTAAATTCCTCTAATGAAGATGAAAATATATCGTGACGGGCTTTTTTTCTTTTAAATACGTCTTCTGCGTCCTTAAAATTATTTACAAGAATGTTTGAGTTTTTAAGATGTTCAAACACTTCATGTTCTTCTAACTTATTTGGATTATCGTGTAGCAACATATCCCACGACAATGCTTCTTTAACAATTTCACGTGAACGGTCATTACCTTTGAACATGACCGCATTGAATGTCCGAATATACTTTATTTGTTTTAAAATTCGCTCTTGGCGTAATTGTTCGTTTAATGTATTTTGCTCTGTAAATTTAATCCCTGTTTTATGGTCAACGTAAGTTGTTAATTCCATTAATAATCCCTCCAATAAATGAAAAGAAGATACGAAATTCGTATCTTCTTAGAAAATTAGACTATGCAAATTAAACTTCTTTAACTTGACCTAGCACTACTTTTAAATTGTCCGTTTCTCCATCTTCTTGCGGATCACCCGAAAAGATAGTAACGTGAGCTAATTTTTCTTTACTTAATGTTAAGAGAACTTCTTCACTTCGCAATACTGTAAGTGCAGCTTCTAAACAATTGGCACTAAGGCGCATACCCGCTTCTACTTCAGTTTCAATTACAGAACCAATTTGTTCTGTAAGAACACCCTTCAAAGTTGCAAAGTATTTGTTGTCCTTTTTAAAAATGTCGATTGCACATTTATCAGGCGCTAATCGTTTAACTCTGCGAGCCACTTCTAAAAGTTCCAGACGATCAGTACGCCATACAATTTCAGCCTGTTCATTCCCTAAAAACTGTTCAATATTTGGGAAATCACCATCTAATAAACTTGCGATTACGGTTGTTGTTGATGTTTCAACAATAATCGAGCCTTTGCTATCATCTAAAGATAGTTCCATTATGTCTTTTGATGACGTTAAGCATGAAACAACTTGAAAAGTGTCTCTAGCAATCGTTACCTCTGTTGAAAACCAATCTACATCAAAACTATTTTGAATAATCTTGCTTGAATTGGTAGCGGAAGCAACCATACCAACTTTAGGGATTTTTTTAAAATTAACACCTAATGTAATTGGCAATCGATTAACGATTTCTTCACCACGCTTAGAACAGAATGGTGTAAAGAAACGCGTAAAGTGTTCCCACTTTCCAGGAGCAAATGAAATGCTCTCGGATTTTTTAGGAATCGGGAATGGTAGAACTTCATCAGCTTGCACGCGAAGTAAAATTCCGTTCCCTCGTCCCCAACGAATTGTATAATTTGTTCCTTTCGGTTCAAATGAAATATATACTTCTTCGGGTAAGATACTCACTTTTAGCGATAACTCCGACATACTAGTATTAAAACTACCATCAGCCGTTACATCCGCAGTAAATCTTTCTTGTACAGCAATACCATTTGCAACAAATGAAATTGAAACAATTTGTGATGTTTTAGAAGTTGCAACAGTAACGCACGTATCCTTTACTAGCGAATTACGATAAGCTCCTGCAAATTTTCCTACAACTAACTTTAATTCTTCTGATTTAATTCTGAACATAATAATATGTCCCCCTATAATTTATTTATCTTTAAGCACGAAAAAAAGCACTTACGATAAATGAACATACGACTCCCGTAAAGAAATCGATAGAACACTAACGTAAGTGCTTAAAAAGGCTATTCACCGTTTGGTTATAGCAATAAATTCAGACTTAAAAATATAAATTTATTATACCATACCAACTTTTAAAAACAATATTATTTCATGGTTTTCTTAATAAAGTGTTCTATGTGAAGATTGAACTGACCGTTAGAGTGGAATGCGCGAGTTAGTTCATCGACTGCTTCTCCCCATACCGTCAATTCCTCCCAACTATAAACGGGTAGGTTGCCCCAATTTTGAAAAGCTCCCTTCTTAGTAGAAAATAGAGCTTTTACATAGGATTGAATAAGGCGGATACAGTATTGGCGTTGCGTTTTATCTGTGTATATCTCCTTCCACACTTGTACAGATTGTAATGCGCGGTTACAAGTTAATTCGAATGTATGCTTAATTGAATCAACCCACTTATCCGCAACATCAGCTATTTCTTCGGCTTGTGCAACTGAAATATTCAGTTCTTCAAAAATGCCTAGCGATTTAAATTTTAATCCTTTATTAACTGCCTCTTTCATAAAGCCTTGTCGTTCAGGTAGTTCGATAATTTGAACACGACTTCGGATTGTCTCGATTAATGAACTGCGTGACGTACCGGTTAAAATAATGGTTACGCCAGCTTTCGGCTCTTCCAAAAACGTTAGAAACGCATTAGCCGCTTGTAAGTTCATCACATCTGCATTAGAAATAATGAATACTTGTCCTTTACCTTCACTACTTTTAAAAGCGGCCTTTCCATGGATTTCACGAATTTGGTCAACTTTAATCGCAATTCCGTTAGGACGCACAACCATCACATCAGGATGAGTGTGGTGCAAAATGCGAGTACAGGTAATACAAGGTTCACCATTGCCGCAGCAAAGAATTTTTGTAGCTAACCAAATTGCAGTCGCTTCACCAGCGCCACCCTCTAAATAATAAGCATGACTTAATTGATTGTTTTCAACTAACTTTTCAAGTAATTGTTTTGACATTATATGCCCTCCAAAAAATGAGCTAGGAACAGTACCTAGCCCATCAAATTTTAGTTATTTGCTTGAAATACTGCTGTAATTGCTTTCCATTGTTCGGTAGTAATTGCAACATATTTCATTGGTTTATAAATATTTTCAAACGTTTCCTCAATGTTTTTAACATGAGCAAGTTTGTTAATCAGTTTCACTTGCACCTTCTCGTCATGAACTAATACAAGATGGTCTTCATTAACAGCTTTTATCGCAAAGTTAGTGAAAATGCGTTTAGAAGTAATGTTCACATTTCCTAATTCAAAAGAAATAGATTCTGAAACCGCTTCTAAATCAGCTTTATGCTTTTTGTTTGCCGTATTTAATAAATTCAACACATTCTTTTCTTCATCAGATAAAATAATGTTGGAATTCGCAGGCAAATTACTCGCTTCAGATGATGCCGGAGTAATACTTGGATCACTTGATTGCTGTGGTTCGATTTGTGGAAATACTGTACCATTATTTGAAGATTGGTCGGTAGAAAATGCTGGGATAGAATTTTCATTACCAGGCATTTCAAATGAGAATTCTGGGACCGTTACTTCTTCTTTCGACTCCTCAGCATTGATTACAAACGGCATTACGATTGATTGATTTGTTTCTTCAGTAGGCGCCACGGTAGCAACTGTTTGTTCAACAGATGTTGTCGCTTGTTCACTTGGCATAGATGAAGCCCAATCAATTCCTTGTGCATGTTGTTCAACGGCTTGTTCAATGAAATTAATTGGATCATTAACTTCAATAGGAGCGGCATTATCAACTGCGTTTGGTTGTTCAGGTACTTTAAGCTCACCATTATTAAACACAGGTAATTCAAAGACAAAACCATCACATTCTGCTTGTTGTGAAGCTGCAGCATTCATATTTTCTAAACTGAACTCAGGGATTGAAATTTCACGACCGCTTGAAGGAACTGTTTTAGCCATAGAGTGCGCTACTTGTTCTTCACTTGGCAGTTTAAATTCCTGAATTTCTATTGTTTGCTCGTTTTCTGGAATAGTAATATTGTTCCCTTTAGAAACAGTATTGTTGACCATTAACGACTCATTAGATGCACCTAACGTTTCAACTGTTTGCTCAACGCATTGCTTTGTAGGCTCAATGATTGTTACACCTGTTGAAATCATTTTGCGTAATTCATCAATTTGATTTTGTAATGAAGCTCTCTCGTTATTAATCATGCGAATGATTGTCATTTCTAATAATAGTTGAAGATCATGATGGAATTTCATTTCGGATAAAGTGCGTTGAAGCTCGTCTAGGTATACATAAACGCTATCAACATCAACCGCCGTAGCGATAGATTGGAAATTAGCATCAGTGCTTCCCTTTTTCAAAGTGGCACTAGCACCTAATTTCTTAAATACTAAAATATCACGTAAATAAATCATCATTTCTTCCACAAAGAACTTCGGCTCTTTTCCATTTTCAAAGCATTGATTGAAATGAGTTAAAGATTCTTCGATTTGTTTATTAGAAATTAATGAGATCAGTTTACCGATAAGACGAACATCAACTGAACCTGTTAATGATAAAACATCATCTAACTTCACTGTATCAGACGTATTCGCTTGTCGTGATAAAGATTGGTCTAATAAACTGATTGAATCACGCATACCACCAGCTGACACTTGCGCAATTAATTCAAGCGCTTGTGATTCAGCTGTACGTCCTTCAGCATCTAAGATGTAAGATAAACGACTCACAATGTCAAGATTACTAATACGACGGAAATCAAAGCGTTGGCAACGTGATAAAATCGTCGCCGGTAGCTTATGTACTTCCGTAGTAGCTAAAATAAAACGTGCATGTGCTGGTGGTTCTTCTAACGTCGTTAAAAACGCATTGAACGCTTGTGTTGTAAGCATGTGGGCTTCATCTAAAATGTAGATTTTATACTTCCCATACATCGGTGCAAGCATGATGTTTTCACGTAATTGACGAATATCGTCTACGCTATTGTTACTTGCTGCATCAATTTCAATAATATCTGAAGCGTCATTTGTGCATGAATGACATTGACCGCAAGGGTTTACGCCATTTGGATTTTCACAATTTAACGCCTTAGCAAACAATTTTGCTGTACTTGTTTTACCCGTACCGCGCGGTCCTGTGAAAACATAAGCATGTGACACTTGTTCGTTTTTAATTGCATTTTCTAAAGTCGTTTTGATGTGATCTTGTCCTACAAGACCATCAAAGCCACTTGGTCGATATTTACGATATAAAGCCATTTGTTTATTTGTCATAATAAAATCCCCCATTAATTTAGCAAGTTATTTGCTAATTTCCTTAAAATATTTTTCTTGTTTCATTGAAATCATATTGGCAACGGACGTACCGTATCGTGCATGAAATTGAATTTCATGTTGGTAAACATCACCTGTATGAAATAGATTGTTCATTACGATATTCAGCATTTGAGCCGCCATTTTATTAGTTTCTAATCGTTGAGGGTTGTTTAAAGTTTCCGCGCAAGTTTGCGTTGGGAAAACCGATTCTTGGTCACTCAATACGTTTGGATAAACCGTACAGAGTGGTGCAAGCACTTCCTCACCACGATATTTAATCCCGGTTACAACTTGACCTGAAAAGCCACTTCCCATAATCATTTGATTAATTTGGTCTTGTGTCATGTGGGTGCATTCGGGCATCTTTTTAATTTCTTCTTTCATAATGACACCTTCAACACCAGCATCAATGTAAATTAAATCATCCTGTGTTTCGAAAAACTCATGTAATAGTTGACGAGTACGATTATTGTCTAAACAGCCAATAAGAATACGTTGCCCTTCATTATCATCAAAAAGCTTTTCAAGTGTTTCAATATCAGTAACGTATTCTCGATAAGCCAAAATGTCAATGCCATAATGTTGACCGTAGCGTTCAGCTAAGGCTTGCACTTTGTATTCACCGACATCATCTTGATCGAATAACTGATTAGCAATATTTTTCGCCTCTACCTGATCACCATCAGCAATTACGAGCCTTACCGATAAACCTTTCGATTTATAATTTGCCATGTCCTGTAACAAACTTCGTAAAAAGTGAGAACCGTTAGCTCCAACACCTAATAAAACGATATTAAAATGCTTGTTTTTCATAATTCTCATAGGTAAAAACCGTCCTTTACTTTCACATTTGCATTCCAATGTTGCGGGAATGAATAGTCATCATGTTCTTCGTTTAATTCAAAAATTTCGTTTACTTGAATTTCAAGAGCCTGGTCTTTCATTTTGGCGCGGAAAACCATTTCATAAGCTTCACGATTCAGACGACCAAACACTCCAAACACCCCAAAAGTTGTGTTAAAAGATTGCTCGTTTTCATCATCGGTGCTGCTAAAGAAAGCACGCATGACATTATGAGAATGAATTTCTAGCACAGGAATATAGCGCAAGGCATTAACACCCGCGTATTGTTCCATTTGTTCAAAATGAATGAGAACCGGCGTAACAGTTTGCTTCGGGCAATCCACGATAAACTCATTCACAACATTATCCCAATAGACACGCAGCGCCACTTCATATTGAGCGCTTTCCATTACATACGAACGGAAAAAGCCGACAATTTGGCGTAGTATCTTGTTTGGGATCTTTGGTAAATGCCACTCAAAAGTTGGAGTAAACTTACCTGGTAATTGTGAAAAATTTTGATAACCACAAGCTGTTACGATTTTATCTCTTGTTTCATCATCAAATTCAGCTGGAACAATTATTAAGCCACTAACCGATTGATATAGCGCATAAATCATTCCATCATTTGATAATAAATAACGAAATTTTTTATCAGAAGCGAGAGCATCAGATAAATCATTAAAAAAAGAAGGCGCAAAACGGCCTTCTTCTCCTAATGTAATCATTCCTTTAGAGCCAGCAAAGGCATCAGGGAATAATCGTTTATTTTCTTCATCTACATCCCATCGAGTACGTGCAGCACTGAATTTTGGGAAGTGACGTTCAATACCTTGACGGACTTCTTCTAAAGTTACGCCAGCTTCAGGAATTTCTTCAACAAAGTCACTAACCTCAAATGATTCTGTAGGGAAGTGAATTACCCAATCACCTTGAACAAAAATTGGTTTTTCCTCAACTTTTGTTCTTGGTTTTGGTGCTGATTTCGCCTTAATTGAATTGTCCTGTGGTTTCTTTTCCTCTTTTACTTCAGGAGTTGTATCTGTTACTCCCATGTCAAAAATAGTTGTTTCTAGGCTCATTATAAAGCCCTCCTAATAATTTATTTATCTTAGAAAATGCACAAAAAAAACACTTCTTCGACAAATGT
Organism: Candidatus Kurthia equi; assembly: GCA_018065935.1. Lineage (GTDB taxonomy): Bacteria > Bacillota > Bacilli > Bacillales_A > Planococcaceae > Kurthia > Kurthia equi. Next base: position 29,359 of record JAGHSJ010000032.1, on the reverse strand, counting down.
ACACACCAAACCCTTTTATAAGGTAAATGGAATGAACACTTTTCAAAGAAGTGTTAGTAAAAGCTTTCACCGTATGGTTAAGCTAAGAGTGCAATAAAAAAAGATATTACATATAGTATAGCGATTTTTACTAGCACTCGCAACTTAAAATATTAAACCCATTGACTCAATTGCCACACACCATTACCCAACAGTTCTTCATCAAAAGGTGAGTTTTCAAAGCGTTTAAATAGCTCTAAAGTATTCTCTCCTAAATGACTATTGTTTGGTGCAGATAAGAACATCATTGGAATCGTATCAATATCTAAATCGTGGTAGTCACGCCAACAAACAACGCCTGAAGCGAATACATTCGAATAGGGGTATTTGTAAATAACCGTATTTTCATTGATTGCCTCACCCGTTTTTAAAGCACCTAATTTAACTTGTGAAACGATCCCCTTATTGCTCACTGTAATTCCAAACAGTAAACGAGGATGCCCAACATCATTAAATCGTTCAGCTGCAAATTTCACGGAATATTGAGCCATCGGAATGTCATAAAAATACGTGAAGCCCCTATTTGAACTCGTCACAAACACGGCATTCTTCGGTAATTTTCCCATGTTATAAACAACGGTTTCCCTAGATGAATCTTCGAGCTGTTGAACATACTCTTTTAATTCATGCAAAGGTACTTGGTCAAGGTGGTTGATTACCCATTCTTTTATTTCGGTATCACCTAAATCTCGCAATTGAGCCTTATAAAAATCAGCTAAGCGATTTTTCATTTTCCAATTATCAGCGTGTTGAAACGCTCGTTTTACAATGGTTTCCATTATATCTAAATGCTCAACTGTGAAAGCAGGAAATTCCTTAATTTTTCCGCCCCAATTTAAAATGAGCTTATTAAAATTCTCAGGTGATAAACTATCATTATTCGCCAATGAAAAAAGCAAATCCATTGTTTCATCAAGTTTACTTGTATTTTTAATCGTAAATGGCAAACCACTTAAAACAGCCGTTATGAATTCTGCACCGGCTAGGTCTTTATCCGTAATGCTACCAAGATAAAATTCTAAATCATCTATTCGTGAATTCATGAGGACATATAAAATTTTATCAATCGGTGTTAAATCAATTAACTGCTCAAATAAAGCATCTTTCGTTATTTTTTTCTCGCCTACCTTCATGTCATTTTGAAATCTTTCTACAATTGGATAAGCGTTATCTGCTAATGTAATTTTTAATGAATTTGTCATTATATTAGTTTCCCTTCTAATTGTTCTTTACAAAATGAGTCTAATTCAATTAGCTTTTTGCAAAACGTATACCACGAGTACATATCTAATGGTTCAGCTATAATTGTTATTTCTGGACCATCCACGTAATAAAGCGCGGTATCATTATATTGATTTCGGTTACTTACTTTGGCTGTCCAAGCGTGAAGTATATCTAGGATATTTTCACGTTGTTCCTCATGAAAATCCTCTAGTATGTTAAATACTTGACTGAGGGATGTTAAATGTACATGAGCAACTTCGTTGTTATATTGAATTGAGCCAATATCTGATTTATCAATAAAATATTCGAGTCCGAACCAATAATCATCATAAGACCTATACTGGCCAAAAACCGTCGTAGAAATCGATAAATTATTTTTGATTCGTTTATCTGTATATTCCTCAATTAGCTTCACTATTAGCAATAAATCTAGCGTGTATAAATACTGTTCTTTTTCATCAAAACTAAGGACATTTGCGAACATATTGTTCCCACCTTAAATAAATTTTTTCTTTTCAATTGGCTTTACTTGTTTCCAAAAAAAGTTGTTGAAATAAGTATTATCTTTTTCTCCGATATGAAATAACACTTTTTTACCTAAAACTTGATACGATTCGCCGTCTTCCCCCATACATTCCGTCCACTTGATTTCAGAATATAAATCTTCTAATTCTTCAAAAGAAGTTGTATCCATCAATGCACGAATATCACCGAGAGCTTTGGACTTACTATTTACAATAATTTGATGGAACAAATATAAATTCTTTTCCTCAGCTTGTTCCACGTTATCTAATGCGAAAAAACGGTTCGCTATTTTTTCAATATCCATAAAAATTCTCCTTTTAAAATAAAGAAGCGCACTAATTAAAGTACGCTTCCTAATTTACCGAATACGGTCAATTTCGATTCATCATATTCAAGGTCTTTTTGCTCCATAAATAAATCAAAAGCGTTTACTCGACCATGATTTGAATTGTTACTAGATAAAAATAGTTCGTGTGCATATGGCATCATATCGACTGTAACATCGCTAAAATTCCAACAAACAGAACCACTACCATATACGTGTGAATACGGATATTCATATATGGTCATGTGTTCATCAAGGTTATCGCCCTCTTTAGCTGCAAATAATCGCATTGATCGCACTAATCCATCTTCCTTTAAAGTGTACATAAATAGTAAGCGTGGATAACCAACTTTCCCAATTTTTTGACTTTGATACATTGTTTCTAAAAGCTGCTTCGGTATATCATATACAAATGTTGTTTCTCTAGCAGTTACAGACACATAATCAAAGTTTTTGGGCATTTTCCCCGAATAATAAACAATCGGCTTAGTTGTTTTTTTTTGAGCTTCAAGAACCATACTTGAAAACCACGTGTTATCTAAATTAGGAATAATATTTGAAATTGTAGACTTTACTATTTCTATATCATCTTTCTCCAAAAAATTTAAAATATTAGAAAACACTACTGCACTTACAGTTTCCGTCATTGTTTTATCTTTAGAATGAAGGATCTTTTTTAGCATTTCTAAAAATAATGCGTAATACGCCGTGCTAAGCGTCATTTCAGGCAATGCAGAAACTAGCTTTCTAACAAAAGCTATGCTTTCTTCAGTTTCAACAATGGCATTTGGCAAATTACCCACAAAAGTATTGCTCATAGTAAGTATTGAATTGTCGTCCAAATACCAATTTGATGGTGCTTTTTGGATAAACATGCTCATAAATCTCGTAAAATCTTTATAGTCCACTATGTTTTCAAGGTACTCTTGAACTTCAGATTGACTATTTAATAATCCCTTAATAAAGGCACCTACCGGTAATTCCGATGCTAAGGAATTGCAGTAATCAGTAACGCTTACATTACGCTCTCCTAGTAGCACATCGTTTTCAAAACGTTTAACATTTACCGGCTTATTTTCTTCCATTGTTGCTACAATTTTCATAACAATTCATTCTCCTTTAATAACTCATAAAATGTAGTAAGTATCTTTATAGGCACGCCGTCGTATTTTCTTAAAATAAATTTAAACGATGTAGTCGTTAAACTAATAAGCGACTCCTCGTTATCAAAATCTTCTTCCTCAAAATCTTCTTCCTCGTCATAAAATCCATCTTCAATCCCACTCCAACCAAATGAAAGTGCTTCATCAAAACATAACATTTTAGTTATGTTTTTCGGGAATTGAACTTCGAGAGTCGATGTGCTTTCATCATAGGAATAAATTAAATCGAAACCTTCAATAAACTCAATGATGTCAGAAACCATTTCGTTAAATGAATAATAATCATCGTTATATCCTTTAACATCAGCGACACCATGAAAATTGAATTCTGAAACATCTTTACCGGCTTGTTGAAATAATTTTGCAATCGTCAAGCGTGTCATAATTCGTGAAATCACTTGACGATCTCCTTCACCAGCTTGTGTAACTTCCATGTTTAATAAGGTTTTCAATACCAATCGCTCCCTTAAAAGAATTTCTTTTTATCCTGTGCTTTAATTAGTCCAGCATGCTCCCAAACTGCTTCCGGCAGCTCCGCCAAATTATAGCCTTCATTGAAATCGAGATACGGTGCAATACCGACCTCTCCAAATTTTTCAGTGTATATTCGTTCCCCTTCTAAAGGCGGCATAATAAGCACTTCGTCTACTATGTTTTCAAAATCTTCAATAGTCCATTCATTAAAGAATGGAAGAATATCTTTTAGTACCTCAGATTTTGGATTCGTATACGTTCGAGCTAAAATTTCAGCTGTAATGTTAGGTTTGGCTGCATTTTCTATACAAGACCAAAACTTTTCATACATAAACATTCCTCCTAAAAATAAAAATAGAGCGCAAAATGCACTCTATCTTTTCATTAACTGTGTTACGAGCGACTTTATATCGTAGTATTGACAACGATTAATAAGGCGTTCGATGTTCACATCATATTTATTTAGCGTAATAGGTGTTGATGAAACTAAGGTTGTTAATTTCTTAAAAAATGCAGCAACCTTTACACCCTCACCGTTAAAATATTTTTCATATCGTTTCAATTCAGATGGAAACGGTACCGTAATCTGCTCAATGTACTGGAAGTGTTTAATAAGTTTTAATGCCCCCTTATCACCAATTCCAGCAACACCCGTTAGATTGTCAGAACTATCACCAGCTAATGCTTTGAAATCAACAATCTGACGAGGTTCTAAACCTTCCCATTCCTCACGAAACAATTCAGGCGTCATAATAACATCGTTTTTGCCTCTACGGACAATGATCGAAACATCCTCGCTTAAAACTTGAAGTAAGTCCTTGTCATTAGATACCACATATTTATGACCACCTAATGAATTACAAGCAGAACTAATTAAATCATCAGCTTCTACTTGTTCACTCCAAAAATAAGGAATGTTAGCCCAATCAAGTAAATCTTTTATGATAGGAAACTGTGTCTTTAAATGCTTTGGTGTTTCAGAACGCCCTTCCTTATAAGGTGGATATAAACGTTTCCGGAAACCTTTTCCTTCATCAAAGAATACAACAATGTTTGCTTGAAATTTATCCTTATAAGCAAGGCAGGCTTTAACAAATCCGCTACAAGCATTTGTAGGTTGAACTACATCATCGGACAAACTAGCGCTGGTAGCATAATAGCACCTGTTCATTAAGTTGTTCCCATCTACTAATAACCAATTCTCGTAGCCGGGAACTGAAATTTTTTCTTCAGCAAACAATGTAAATTGATCTTTCATCTAAAAACACTCTCCTTAAAATAAAGTAAATTGACCATGCCTATTGCTACGATAATTCGATGCTTTGTCTAGCACTTCTTCATCAACAAGCTCGGTCATATCTGTTTCTTGAACTGACATTTCATCAGTTAAAATTTGCGCTTTGTTTTTAAATAAACCGCAAGCGGATTGTTTTGCTGGATTGCTTTCAGAGTAAATGCAAGTTCCTTTACCTAGTTCACATTTACGCCAATAAGCACAACAACCAAAAGCTGTGTAGTCTCGTCCTTCTAGCATTTCATCACCTCCTTAAAATAAAAAAAACTCACCATGAGTAACGAATGCAAAAGGACATACTAATCCCTGCAAGTTATCTCATAATGAGTTTTAAAAGTTAAGTCTTTCACCGTTTGGTTAAGACAATTTAATACAAAAATAAATAATTGCTTACATTATAGCACAAGCAACCCGAGAAGGAACATATTTCTGAAATTTTGAGAGTTATACATATTGTATATATAATTAATATATAAACAATATCCAAAGGAGATGTTTGTATGCAAGTTAGTGTAGTAGAAACATTAGAAAATGGGGCGAGTTTTCGTTTTACTGTTATTTTTGGTCGTACAGCTGAAAATGAAATGGCCGCTGCAGAATTATTGGAATATAAACCTAAGAATAGTCAGGATTATTTCATGGTTTTACCTAAATCAGCACAGCTATCTGTAGATGAAAAACAATTATTAAGAGGAACATTTAAAGAAAGCATGGTTAATAGCGACTATGAGCATGTATTTGATATGTCTTTAACTAAATTATTTAAAATACGAAGCGACGCATGGATAAAAGCTGAAACCGTTTTAGAATATATTGAAAATCGATAAGCTGAAGTGAAAAACCGTCAATTACTCCCCCGTTTTTTGTTCAAAAATGTAGAACATTATAAACTTCTATTAGGCAATAAAACACTAAGAAAGAGGCGATTTTATGAAGTGTCAACATGAAGGGTGTCAGATAGAAGTAAATTACTTAATTTGTGAAGTTAAAACAAAGGAATACAGTGGTTATCGCTGTCTAAATCATGTTTTAATTGATTTAGAAGTATTGGTACATAACCTTAAAGAAATGAAACCAATTGATGAAAAATGCGAGTGTTGTGATACGGTGGGCGTATTTAAAATTAACTATGGCGGGGATGGAGAAATTCGATTATGCTTAGAGGACATGATTGCATTATTGGAGCTACGATTAGAACCACAAAAATTCAAGGCTTTATATGAAAAATATCCAAATCAACATATATTACATGACGATTTTTATTGTGAAGTAACAGGCGAAGCGCTACAACCTCGTAAAATCATTTAGTATCAATAAAGGAGCCTCCTTTATTTGTTTTTTATATGTGTAAAAAATTTGCTGTGGGGGTGTAAAATATATGTCTCTATTTGGTGATAGAACATTTAAACAAGAAATATACGATTCGTTTCATTACATCATTCATAACTTTAATCCCGAAGTGCTAGAAACAGAAGAACATTTAAAATTTATACATGAAAACATTTTCTACATTATTGATGGTGAATTAGATAAAGTAAATAGTTTTATTGTAGACTACGCTAAAAAGCGAAACATGACGTATAGCCAAGTTTGCAAAGAATTAGCTGAAATGTATGCAGTCATTATTAATCGGGATATAGTTACTGAAATGGATGAAAATAATTTAGTGTAACTGGGGTTTTGAAATCGTACCAATTTTTAACGATTTGAGAAGATTAACATACTTTGGAGGGTTATTATGAAATCTTTACGTGTAAAAGCATGGTTTTAAGCAACGTCAAGACATGAGGTAATCGACTTTAAAAGAGTAGAACAATTAGGACCAAAAAATTAAAAAAAACTAGTATCAGTGTCTAGAAAGCATAAAACACGTATCACGATTATTTCGCAAACAGATGAATTTATTAAAAGAATGATGATTGATAAGGGTAATGCTCTTGTTAAATCCGAGCAAATTGACTAAATTAAGGTACATGTAAAAGAAATCGCTTGTTCCATTAGGTAAATACTATTTTTATATACAACAGATCAATTCAATGTTAAAATGTACTCAACTTTTACTTTTATTGATTTTAAACCCTAACCATACGGTGAAGGGCATTTAACTTTTAAAGCATTCCATGAGAATGAAGCTAACGCTTATTTCCTCATGGGTGCTTTTTTTTATTTTCAATAAAAAATTACACATGAAAAGAGGTCTTTTATTATGTTTAAGCAAATTTTTATGATTTTAGCAGTTTTGCCAGTCTGTTTCTTAATTGATTTATTTAATGGAAGCAATTGGTATGATGCGTACAAGCAATTCATTTTAACGTATTGGGACATTCTATTAGTCGCAATAATTAGCATTTCGGTTTTCATTAAGAATCAAAAATACCAATTTCAAGTATTTGATGATTTACGACGAGACCAATTTTTCGCTGAAATGAGTCGATATTTAGATACCCCCTACTTAGCTCCTATCATGGCAATGTATCTAAAAAACCCTCCTGGTTCTGTATACCCAACGGATTATGAATATGTTAATGACACGTTTTATCGAACAGTCGTCAACGCTTTCCGTGATCGCGTATACATCTTTCAAGATGTGCATTCATTTGACCCATATGCTCGTACGCCTTACTTAGAGGTATACGGCACATCACGCTTTTTCAAATGTCTGTTCTACTTCTTAGCCCCTTTTACGTGGTACGCCTTTGTAACATACGGTTTAAATTTATCCATGTTACAAGATTGGCCACTTTTAACACTTCCTTTTGCGTTAGTATCTTTCCAACGATGCTCGTACCTAATTCATGGTTTTGTGAAATATCTCCCGTCTAATTTAGACCGCGCTTTAGCAGACAATGACTGCGACAAGCCGATTACTTGGCGTGATGCTTTCCCCGATCGTGAAATAGGTACTACATTCGTTCGAGCATACTATTTCGAATTAGAACGTCGTCAACGCTATGAAATGACAATACAAGGTAAAACTGTCCCCCATGTGTACCCGAAGTGGAATAATGGCAACTTTGCTCCATTCCCGTACCCTAGTGATAATCTACCAACATGGCAAGACGCTTACGATTCGTATTATGAGGATAAAAAAATGGAGTTACATCACTCAAAAATGGCAATACAGTACAACGATAAAAGTAATAAAGGAAATGTCGTATCATTTCCTAAATCAAAAACTAATTGAAAGTAAAAAATAATAGTGACACCTACTAAGTAACAGCTGCTTAGTAGGTTCATATAAAAGGATGGATTGATTATGAAAAACCACATCATTTTTTTCAGTGGAGGTAAATCGTCATTTACAGTTGCTCACTTGATTAAAAAGAGATTTCCGAACGATAACATATTGTTGTATTTTACTGACACACTTTATGAAGATGAAGACTTATATCGTTTCATCTACGAAGCCAGTGATAAATTAGAACTACCAATGCTTTATCATTCAGTAGGTTTAACTCCACCTCAGTTGATGGCAAAAGAAAGATTCCTGTACAACAGTCGCGTAGGAAACTGCTCAAAAAAATTAAAAATGGAACCGGCAGCTAAATTTTTCAAGAAAGGTATTAAGCCAAATATTGAAAAATGGTATAACGAAAAATTCTTAAAAGCGCCTATTGTTCCTTTAAGTGAAGGATTTTCGATAAATACATCAGTCTACTTTGGAATTGGATGGGATGAAATGCATCGAGAAGGTGCTATTAAAAAGAACTGGGAGCCATTTGATGTTCAAATGCCATTAATTGAAGAAGTTATAGATAATGAAGAAATATTAGAACTGTACAACATCCGTAGACCGCGACTTTACGACATGGGATTCGCACATAACAATTGTAAAGGCCGTTGTGTAAAGGCTGGGCAAGGACATTATAAAAATCTCTTGATGAAAGATGAAAAGACTTTTCAAGAGGTTAAAGAACATGAAATCGTACTCAGTGAATATATACGGTACACTAAGCAGCCACAAATAAAGAATGGTAAATGTAAGGATTACTTATTTGAGGATGTATATAAATTTCTGTCTGAAGGGATAAAGTCCGATAAGATAAAAAATATAATAGAGAATGCTGATTATTTAGCTTCAACACGGAGGCTGTTCGGTACTGATAGTAAAGGTAAGCCGATTAATAAGGCGTATTCGTTTATCAAAATTATGACATTGAATGAATTAGAGAAGAAACCTATACAATGCGACATTTGGGATATTGGCGGTTGTGGTTGCTTTGTAGATTATGGCAACGAAAACGAACTATTTAATTACTAAACTTTTGTTCGTGATTATGAATACCCTAAAATACTGAAGAAAGAGGAATAAAACATGACTACATTTACAATTAAAACAAATAACGATACGTTCACTATCGAAACAGAAAGTGGCGTATATCTAGCATATAAAAAAGATGGCATAACAATCATCAATGCCGATACAGTAAAAAAACATATCAAAGAAAGAAACTCACACCAATTAGCGGAGCTTGGAAAATATGTAGAAGCGGATCGCTTAGTGTTTGAGGAATTAACAGAAGAATATACAATTTTAGCTGACGATGATGGAGCGTATGAAGGGAATAATTCTTACATGTTATTCTTTGGTGACGGCAAAGCACACTTAATTATGGGCGATTTTATTGTAGCCCGACTTGACTCACAAGGTAATGCTATACCACTTACTGAAGAAGATGTTGCAATACTACATGCAAAGCTATCAATTTATTGCTCTAGAGATTAATAATATTGTATGTTTCCATGAAAAAAGCTCACCTCATTTTAAATATGGGTGAGCTTTTTTAATTTTAAATAAATAAGTTAAGCAAAGTCATGATATTAATGGCAATGGTAAACACACCAATTAACGCGACAATAAATTTCAAAACGCTATTGATATTATAAACATATCGGTCGATGTTTTCTTGCGCAACTTTTGCAACTTCTTCTCTATCTAAATTAAGTTCAAGTAATTCATTAACCGCCAATAACTCTCTTACCGCGCGGTCTTGTGTTTTTTGTTCATCATCTGCATGGATACTCATTTTTTCAATAACAATACTCCATGCTATATAAGTCAATGCACAAGACAAAATTACAAACGGAAATACAATGTACATACTAATATCTTTAGCAGTCGATTGCTTTAATAATAAAAGAGTTAATGCAGCAATAATAACCATACCAACCACCCATACAGGCCAGGTTTGTGTTTGACGCACCTTTTTATTGTCCGTTACTTTTTCTTCATAATTTAAAAAATGAGATACTTCATGAGCAGCCATTACTTTCTCTAAAACCCCATGTTTTTGATTTTGAATGTAGCATACTGTTTTATCTGGCCCATCATAAGCACATCTTTCTTTATTACTATCGCTTACTTCCCCGATTCGAACATTCGGATATTTCACATTACCTTTATCATCTTTTTGATTAGCAAGAACAGCTCTTGCAATTGTTAAATTTGGCATAACAGATTCCTCCTATCCTTACTCACACTAACGCAAGTAGTGAACGTTTTAATAACGCGTTGTATGAACAAATTTTATTTTTTACTTGTTTGGCAATTGCCTTAATCACATTAACACAAGTGCCATTTGCTACTTGTTGCTGCATAGCGTCTAATGGACCTTTGAACTTAAACGTGTCAGGCAATGAAAATAAACGAGCGCACTCACGCACTGTTAAAATACGGTTTGCATGAGGTGGCATTAATAAACATTTGCGTGGATTAACAATCGTACACGCTGGCTTATCAGGATCTAAACGCTTGTAAATATTACTTTGCGTAACACCCTTCTTCATTCCTTTATTTCGCAAATGAAGCGGCAAACTCTCCCAATTGGAACCAGGAGGAATGGCTTTCATTCGTTCAATTGTATCATTCCGAGATTTTGTATAGTCTAATTGATTTGGAATAGAATCATTTAACCCATAAAACGCTTCAGAAACCGTTTTAACGGGCCTCTTTTCCCTTTTAGGTAATTCTATACGTCCAATTTTAGAACCGATTAAAAAAGCTCTCTCACGGTCTTGTGCATCACCGAAATCTTTTGCATTTAAAACGCCGGTAGTAATTTCAAAATCGACTAATTCATCTTTAATCTCTTGTAAGAAGAAAGCACTTCCCTTTGTTAATAGCTGCGGAACGTTTTCCCAAACAAAAACCGCGCAATTGGGGTTGGCCTTAATCTTTGCAATGTATTGTCGCACTAATAAGTTATTCGGATTTTCTAAGTAGCTCACCTTTTTGTCACTCCGACGATTCACATTTGAGAAGCCTTGACACGGTGTACCTGAAAAGTGAATAGTCGCACCTAATTGATAAGGTAACGATTCATCAATATTTCGAATGTCATCACATTGAATGTGATCCCCGATATTATGACGATACGTTTTTGCAGCATATTCATTCTTCTCTACTGCGTAAACCACTTCTAACTGTTCCTCACCTGCGCTAGTCCCTTCATTCATTCCTGCCAACATACCAAAATCCATTAAGCCGGCACCCGAAAAAAACGATGCTGCTTTAAGAGCAATTGGAATGTCACAGAAGAACTGCTGGTTTTTCGAAAAGAAGTCCTTATCACTTTCGGCTTCACTTGCCATAAAGGTTGAGAAGTTAAAGCTACCTGCTACTGAAGCAAGTTCAGCCTTATTTACGGCAACGGTAGCTTTTCGCTCTGCTTTCGCATAATCAGCAAATTGCAACAGCTCGCTGTTTAACACGTCTTGCTTTATGACACCACGAACTAATACCTCATTCTCTAAAATAATAACTTCTAATTGTTCCGCGCCCTCAAACACTTGTAAAGCATTCTTATCACGAATGTCGATAACAGGCTTCACACCATCACTAAGCAAACGCTTTGAAACGATGTTTTTAGTCTGTTCATCCGATGGAACAATTCGAATTTGTTTTTTATTTAGATCAACTACATATTTGAAATGTTGACCGACCTTAAAATTAGTTTGACGTAGTTCTTTATCTTGTAAATATAGACCACGTTCAGATAGTTTTGCGATACGTTTTTTAATCAATTTAATCATAATAATTACCTCCCAAAAATGAAAAAGGCATTTGCAAACATGCAAACACCTTTTTAATTCGATTTATTTTTTTTAGCAGTTTTCTTCTTCAGAAAAACCGTTTACTGCTTTAAATGTTGCAATTTCAGTTGCGACAATCTCTTTCTGTTCTTGCACTATCCGAGCATGTTCAAGCAACGGTATAAATTCAGAATGGTAATCCAATTCAATATAATCATCACCATAACCCTTATACTTGTTTTCACGCTCCGTTAATTCCATCAAATATGCATATTCATCGGAAAGAATTGATATACGGTTGATTTCACCGCTTTTCGATTGGCTCACGACGATTGCATTTTCTTCAATGGCGCGGAGATTATATGAACCCTTCGCTTTCATTACTTCACACATAAGAGCATCTTCCTTAGCTTTCGCTTTTTCTAATAGCGGAAGATATTCAGTGAAGAATTTCAACTCAACATGAGGGGCATCTTTCATGGTGTTCTCTAGTTCGAGCAGATCCATTAAAAATGCGTATTCTTCATAAGGAACAGTAATCATGTCAGGATTGTCAATTGTTTGGCTACTAACATGAGTAACAGCCTCTACTGAATTTTTTAACAGCAATAAAGATTTAAAATTAATTCGAACAACACTCTTAACAATCTCCAACACTTCATCGATTGTTACGTTGTGCATAATGCTTTTAAATGCAGATGGATATTTTTTAAACTCTAGCGTTAGAAATTTTTCGTTTCCTTCATCACGAACATACATGATGCGCTCATGGTTATATACAACTGCATAGAAATTCTTATAAAGCTCCGTTTCTTTCGAAAACACTTTTTCTACCGTGAATCCATTTTCTTCTAATGTTTTAAACATTTAAATTCCTCCAATTTGTATTGAATCTGTTGGATCCGATACATCATCTCAAACAAAAAAAAGGTGAGCGAGTATCGCTGCACCTTTTTATCCAATCTCTTTCTTTAGAAACTATTAAGCAACTTTTGCAATTTCTAATGAACCATTTTTTAAGTTCACGAAAATTGTACAATAGTCAAATGCTCGAATAGACTCCTTAATCATCATCTCTACTTCGCGACGTTGAACGTTTAACGCATAGCGGTGAGCGTTCGAACTTTCACAAAAACTTAAAAAGTGCCCCTCTTTGCGTAGCATTGAGATGAATTCACCTTTTAAAGATTTGTTGATTAGCGCTTGTAATTTTTCGATTTGTTTTTCAGCCATTATATAGGCCCCCTAAGATTTATTTACTATTTAAAACGCAAAAAAGCACTTTAACAGTAAATGAACACAGAAAATCCCTAATAAGGTTTTTCTAATGAACACTGTTAAAGTGCTAAAAATTCCTCTGACCGTATGGTGCGAGGTAAATGAATGCAAATTAAATAATATGTTTATAGTATAACAAATTTTCAAAAATACTCAATTGTTATTATCGAATTGCACAAAAAAAGTGCGCTCGTAATGAGCAGCACTTTTTAAACGTCCTAAACACGGATAGGTAAAACTAGCTAAGTTACACCATCAGTTTCACTTGTAATATACATTGGACGGTTATTATCGATTACGTTCAATGTTACCTCCTTTTGACCATGAGCGCGAATAGCGTCTTGTAAAAAGGCACCTTGATACGCCAAATTTCCTTCTAATTTTGCCGATTGTGATTTAATCGCAATCACTGTATCAATTTCACCTTCTGCATTTTTAGAGAATACACGTAGCCCTTCATCTACTTGCTCCATTTGAACAATAGAGACGTTCTTCTTTTGATCTTGTTTAGCAAATAATAAAGCGCGGTCAATTGCATCTAAAAATGCCTTTGATTCAATTGTAATTTTATTGGAATTTGGATCAATCTTAACAAGATTTGTTGTATCAGGGTAATTACCATCGAGTAATTGGATATAAACAATACGTTCATCCTGCGATAATTTTACATATGATTTTAGAGAAACCATGTTCAATTTCTCATCATCATTAAATTCATCAAGTATAGATGTAAATGCTTTAGCTGGAACGGTAATTTCTCCAAATTGAATTGTGCTTTCTTCCGAGTAATAAGCTAGACGATGTGTGTCTGTTGTTACTGCATGGAAAGTACCATCAACCGATTTTATATTAAGCCCTTTTAATGCTGGACGACTTTCAGACGTTGAATAAGCAAAACCTGTACGCTGTACAATGTTTTTAAAGAAAGCCATAGGTGAGCTTATTGCTTCGCCTGCTGTATCGCTAGGGGCTTCTTTGAAATCAACTTCTATGGTAGCTACATTAGCCTTAAAACCATCAGCCGAAATTGATACTTTTTCATTCTCAGCTTTAAGAGTAATGGTTTTACCAGGTACTTTACGCAACACTTCTTCAATTTTTGAAGTAATTGCTACTACACCGGGCTTAATAATTTCATGAACGGTTTCTAAATCTTCTTCACCAACTACTTGTAATGGTAAAATATTTGTATAGTAAACTTCGTCATTCGTTGATTTAACAATTAAGCCATCTTCTGTTGCTTCAAAATATGTGTAAGCTCCGCCATCTTTTTTACGATACTTCGCTGCTATTGCTAATTCTTTTAATAAAATTGATTTATCTGCTTTGATTTCCATACTATATCTCTCCTTAAAATTTAATAAAAAAAGAGACAAAAATTCGTTCTTGTCTCATTCAAATTATGTTCGATTTATTTTTTTAAATTACACACTTAAAACGTCTACAAACTCAGTGTTTATGCTAGATTACACACTAGTTAGACCTTCAAAATGGTAAATCATCGTTAGAAACCTCGATTGGTCCTCTTCTATTGGCAAATGGATCTTCGTCAATACGAGTGTAGTTTTGCTGATTCTGATTTGGTTGTTGATATGAACCATAAGAATCTTGATTAGGTTGTGCTCCACCAAATTGTTGGTTTGATTGACTATTGTAAGTCGGTTGACCGCCACTGTAGCCTTGTTCACCATTTTGTTGATTTTGCATACCTTGGGATTGATTTGCTCCTCCGCGCGGCTCTAAGAACTGCACTGAATCAGCTACTACATCTGTAGTGTATACACGTTTTCCATCTTGGCCCTCAAAACTACCTGTTTGAATACGACCTTCTATCCCAATTAAACTTCCTTTTTTCATGAAGTTTGCTAGATTTTCAGCTTGTTTTCTCCAGGCTATACAGCCTATAAAATCTGCTTCACGTTCCCCCGATTGATTAGAAAAAGTACGATTGACTGCAATAGTAAATCGAGCCATGGGTACTCCGCTCGGCGTATATTTTAATTCCGGGTCCTTTGTTAATCTTCCGACCAAAACAACACGATTTATCATAATGTTTCTCTCCTTGTTTTAGAAAAAATTATAGGGAATGTACTGAATTTAAAGTGACTGCTCGTTGAACACCTGTATTTAAATTAAACTCCACAGGAAGTTTGCCATTTAAAACAAGATCATCAAGCCCCTTACCATCAGCTAAATTCCATGTCCAAATGACAGTTTCAACGCCTAACTTAGTAACTTCAATCGCAAAGTTACGAACGATTTCAAATAAAGTTGCTAATTTATTAGCACTCTTTAATGAATCGTCCTCTTTTTGAAGCGTATCCATGTCATATCCAATTACTAATTTCTTAATGCCCCATTTTTGAATAAAAGGCAATAAACTTTCGAAGTTACCAGCTCCCGCTAAACCAGCAACAGGAATATTAAAGGCTTTCGCACTGATATTTGCTTTGTGCTCGCCCTCCGTAGCTAATAAAGTGTGAGTAGATATTACCTCAGTTACATTTCTTCCTCGTTGCCAATTGAACAGTGTTTGTGGTGGAACAGCTAATGTAAATGGTCCGCCACTTGATGCACCATTTCGACGGGCATAGCGTATTTCCGTTTCAGAATCAACATTGTGAGTTGATGAAAACCATACGTATTTCGATTTCGGGTCGCCGCTATCTTTACGAACACGCAAACGAATGATATACCCATTTTCATCATACACAGGAATGAAATATCCATTACTCGCATTGTGCACGTAAAACCAATGTCCTTGTATTACGTTATCTTTTGCATCAGTAAACTCTCCTGGTTCACCAAGTTCACGCGGAAACTTTGTAGGCATATTCGCTGGTTGGAAAACTTGCGATAGACCAGGTATACGGTCTAACGGATAATTTTTTGCTTTTAAAATAGAGTAAATTCTAATCCATTCATCAGCGTCCGGCACAGTTGCGAAATGATGTAGTTTGATTTCATCTTTTGAATACTTACGCTTATTCATAAGCTCGTCTAAATGCGCAGGTTTTAATGGGCATAGTGACAACATAGCTGTATAAACTGCGTGTGTAATCGGTGCATCTTGTGCTTGCAATTCATTTTGAGAAATTTTCACGCTCGGTGTATATGAATCATCACCAGCAACCATGATATTTCCTTTTTCATCTTTGATTTCAATTCCCATTAGCTGACCTAAACTTAAGATCGTTTCTTTAAAATGCCCTTCACGTGTACCATACTTATGCCATTTGTAATAACCGATAGCATCTTTACCGCCACATTTGCAATGAAAACAGTGAAAAATGTTTTTTCGAGTTTCGATAGCACAGTGATCATGGCTTGTTTCAACGTGTTCAGGATTAGGACAAGGGATAAAGTATTGTTTACCAGAACGTTTCATGTACAACCCTAGAGCTGCAGCGACATCCACAATAGCAATTTGCTTCACCTTATCGATAGATTCTTGACTAATTTTTGACATGTAAAATGCCCCCTAAAATAATTTTTACTAAAGGCTTAACAACAAAAAAACGCCCATAAAGTAAACGAAGGCACGACAAAATAAGCCGTAATTCGTCACTCAAATGAGCGTTTTAAAAAAATTCAAAACTCTACCGTGTGGTTCGAGTTAGTAATGTTAAGACAAAAGTAATTGCTTAAAGTATATCGCAAGCAACCGCTTTTGTCATTAAAAAATCATTTGAGCGTTCTATGTAATTTTAATTATTCGCGTTCTTCAAGCCAATTGTAAAACGGTACTTGTTTAGATGTACTACCCCCTCCTACTGCTTGTAAGGGCTTATTTTCTTTTGATTGAACGGTAGCAACGAATTTGAACGACGATAAGAAACCTTCAAAACCATGTTTAAATAAAGCATAGAAATTACTAATTTCTTGCCCGCCAATCACTTGATCATACATATAGCTAAGTTGTTTCATGGCAGCATCACATATATCTGTTTCAGAAAAATGAGAAAGGTGATCCATTAACAGCAATAGAATTTCATTGATGCAAGAAATGGGTAGATTAAAGTCAATCAGTTTTTCACAGACAACTGCCATTTTCGGTGTCAGTTCGTCTTTATCGATAATTAATTTTTCTTGGTCGCTATATATATTATTTATTTTATTTATATCTCTCTCTAAAGATATAAAAGATTTATTAAAGGATATTGTATTACTGTATATATCTAAGGCTTGCATTTTTGCAAGCTTAGAGTTATCAACATCTGTGGAAAAGTGGTCTGAACCCGCGTCACTATCGTTAGTGGCAAAAATGCCACCTTTGTCATATTTAAAGCTGGCATTTTTGCCACCTTCAGAATTCGGGCTATTTTCAAAGCTGGCATTTTTGCCACCTTTAGAATTCGGGTCGTTTTCAAAGCTGGCATTTTTGCCACCTTTAAAATTTTCGCTTTCCTCAATTAATTCCATTTGTGCAGATGTCCATTGTGGGTTCATATGTTGAACGTTATTTTGCACAAAATCATACTCTTGTGGCACTTCTTGTTCTAACTGAGCCATACGAATTTGTTCATTCGCATTTTCAATCTTTGTTTTTTGACCGAGTATGCCTAATAATTTTGCTTTTGAGTTGTAGTCCGTATCAAAGCTACGTACGATTTGTAAGGGTTTGAATAGATTTTCACGCTTATTGAATGGGTAACGGTAAACAACAATTCGGGAAGTTGGTACGCCACGTTTACGCAGCTTGTTTTTTTGGTCATCTTCAAAAACATCTAGTAAGCCGACTTCAAATAGCGGGCGTAAGATATTACGGTTAAACGTCTTTTCAGACACACCAAGCTTTTGTAGAATTTCTTTTTTCGTAGGATATTCTACGCTCGCCCCATCTTTAGCAAGGTTCTCCTGCAGCAAAGTCATAGAAAGCAATTGTAGCCAACCGATAAAGCCCTTCTCTCCAATTGTAGTAAGCCAGCTGTTTTCGATGCCTGGTAAAACGTGCATACCATAAATTTCCGTTACATTGATTTCATTTGGTGAAACTGCGGGTGTTGTTAATTGATACTGTGATTGATTATTCATTGTAGATTCCTTCTTTCTGTTATGGGTAACAGACAAGAGGGCAACGATAAATTGAAGTTTAAGTAGAAAAACATATAGAGGAATTTTTGACATAACGCCTTTTTCGCGTAATAATAGTTGATTATTTAACATTTAGGCATTATAATTTTCTTATGTTTATTTCTATTGGCGAACATGATTTTGTTTGCTACACACCTTTTAATGTAGCAGTTGTTTTGTAAATCGATTCCTTCGTACTTACTTCAACTCAACTGTTGCCGTTTCTAATGTTATGGGAAACATTAGATTCTTGTCCTAACACTCGTTCGGCTAACGAGTGTTTTTTTTGTGCTCTTTTAGGTTTTTTAATTTTTAATTTCTAAAAAAGAATACAAAAAAAGGCAATATGAAATTAAATTTCATACGCCCGGTTCTTCCGTTCGGAAATTGATAAATATCTTATATTGATTTAGAACTAACATACATTATGCGAATGTTTTTGCAAAAAGTCA
The DNA here is from genome assembly GCA_018065935.1 of Candidatus Kurthia equi. Classification (GTDB taxonomy): domain Bacteria; phylum Bacillota; class Bacilli; order Bacillales_A; family Planococcaceae; genus Kurthia; species Kurthia equi. Next base: position 10,480 of record JAGHSJ010000032.1, on the reverse strand, counting down.
ATATAGGATTCGGGCGGTACATAGAATTGAATAGTATTTAAGACTACTAGGTAGCTCGGCTAAAGGTACCTCAAAACGATTACAACAAGCAGGATTAGTTAGTTGGCTAAACTGGCTAATGATACTCATTTGATTCGTTTTAGTCTTAGTTTCTATTGTACATGCTATTACTTTTAAATTTCAATTAAATTTCCGATATTGGTAATAATTTTTGAGAGATTAGTAATTGGCTATTTTGTTTTAAAACAAGTGCTGAGAATCGTATAGTAGCATCTTCCCCAGTGGTAGTGAGTACAGCATCAGAAAACTGTTCATTTACTTTCACCCACTTAACTAAACGTATCTTTTTACTAGCAAGTGTACTCTTGCGCCACTGAAAGTCACGTTGTAAATAGGTTAATACCGCGCTTAGTTGTTGAACATACAGCTCGGCGTATTTCAGACCTTGTATATGTTCAATGTCGTACTGAAGGGAACGTATCGCAATATCCATCATCAAGTACTCATACACCAGCTGACGTTCTTCTAAAGCAATCATCCATAAATCACCGTCACTTGCTGAATTTCATGAAAGTGAATGTGCTTAACACTTAGTTCTGCATCAACAATGAATTGCTTATGACTAGGCTTAATAGCCGTAATAATACCGCGCTCTATTATCCACCGGTCATTACGCCACAACCGAAATTCTAAGGGACATTTCTTATGATAAGCGGCCATAATGGTTTGCTGCATCTCCTCTAGCTCCCAATCTGTTTTTTCTTTCGGATATTCATGTTCAATTGTTTCTTCCCACTCTTTCAAGCGTTGAATATGTTCGGGCATCATCAGACCCGTCCATTTCTTAATAAGACCACGATGTTTAATCATGATTGCCCCTCCTATTTCATATGCCCTGCAACTAAATTTCCACGCTTTATAGCCGTTCCTGCGTCCGTTAAGGAAACCGCCCTTAATATTGACGTTGTTCCAAAACGATTGCGTAATTTATCCATTGTGTGCGCTAAATGAGCACGTTTGTCTTTAGATTCATCAAATAAATCAAGTTGCATACCACGTTCTTTTGATACGTTTGATATTCGGACAGATAATTGGCGCGCAGGTTCACCCCCATAAAATTCATCAAGCAGCTCCTTACAAACGTTATAAATGGTGATGGTGTCATTGGTTGGTTCTTCAATCGTACGGGACCGATAAAAATTATCCGACATAATGGCACTTCGACTATGTGCTAATCCTAATGAAATAGTACGAGCCGAAAAGCCCTTTTCCCTAGCACGCTTGGCTACATCTTCACACATTTCAAGCAAAGGCACGCATATTTCACGCTTATGATGATAGTCGCGCATGAGCATTTGAGATTTCCCGAAACTAAGACTACGTGTTGGCGCACGATATTCGTCCTTTTCACAAAGTTGTGAAATGTCTATGCCCCACGCATGATAATAAATTTGATTGCCCATAACGCCAAATTCTTTCTCTAACATAGAAAGGTCGGCTTCAGCTAGATCACCTACTCGGTGAATACCTAAAGCATTTAATCGCTTTTCAGTACGTTTCCCAATCCCCCACATTTCAGATAGCGGGCTAACCTTCCATAATTTCTCAGGTATGTCCTCATATGTCCAACGAGCAAAGCCAGTCTTTTTGCCCTGTAGGTCAAGCGCCAGCTTGGCTTGTAACATGTTGTCACCCATTCCGATAGATGATGGTATTTTAAACTGCTGATAAATAGCGTTTTGAATGGCTTTAGCAATGGATTCGGCATCACCTAACAGGCTGGTCATGGAGTCAAGTTTTACAAAAAATTCATCGACCGAATATACCCATATACAATCTTTAGGAACAAATGTGGCAACAAGCTTTGTAATCTCGACAGACATATCAAGAAAGAAGTCCATTTTCGGTTCAAATAACCTTATATCATTATGCTTAGGTATCTCATAATAACGTGTGCCTGGTACGCACCTTGAAGCGTTCTTTCATTGGTCGGTTTGCTGATAATACAACCGCGCCAGGTCGCTTCAAACTGCCTACAACAGCCATTGGTACCGTATTAACGTCCAAATTTTCGAGTAAAGCCATACAACTGACATAGTACGAGTTCATATCGACACAAATAATCTGTTCGCGCGGTAACTTATCGTAAAGATGAAATTCGCCCATAAGAAGCCTCCGTTCAATAGTTAATACCTTTAATTATAAGAACAAATGTTCTTGTGTTCAAGTGGGATTAATTTCATTTATTTTTTGAAACATATTACCAGGCTTAAACATAAGCCTATTGCGTGTGCAGCAAGCTTATGTTTTTTGTTAGAATGTTAAATCTCAGGTAGAATTTAGTGGTATCAACTTTATAGCTACTAAGCATTTTGTCCAAATTACGAAGAAAAATGACTAGATTTCAGAGAAGATTACGTAGAAGGGAGTTTTTAAAATGGATGAATGGAATAACTATGAAACGTTAGAACATCATGAAGGAATGATTTGGGTAAGTAAGTTATTTAAAACCGAAAACCGAGGGAATATCTGTATGTTAAAGAACGGGCATTTTCATGTACTTGCTTATATCGCACCAGCTCAGCTAAAAACGAAAGACTTGAATACAGTTGTAATGGAAACATTAAATGCAGCGGGTATACGAAATATGGAGTACATTACTTGTTCAATTTGTGGCAAAGATTTTGATGAAGCGGATGTAAACATTGTTGATTATCCTGACGATGTATGTATCTCTTGTGAAAAGAATTATTAAGCAGGAATAAAATAAACCTTCCGTATAAGTAACCTGGCGGAAGGTTTATTTCATTCACAACGCATTTTACTAAAAGGCAAATTGCGGATTGTAATACAGGGTTAAATTCGGAGTACACTATCCATATTTTTATTTAATGGTAATTTAAGCTAATATGTAAAAGAATCTATTGTAAAATAAGATTGACGGAAGGAAGGATGTTGAAGATTGGGTACAGTAATAGTGTGTATATTAATGTTATTTACTATCGGTTGGACAATATACGTAACCATTTTTCTTTCATTAGGAAAACGGAACCCTAAATTCTTGAAATATTTAAAGTTTATGTATTATTGCCCTGACTGCCCTGACGATGAGTTAGAAATTGCAGAAATCATTCAAAAAAAATCGTTCATTTCAGATTACAGTGGAATTGAACATATTACGAGTAAAGAATGTAAAGCAATTCGCTGTAAGAAATGCAAACGTGTAATTGAGAATATATAGTTTTAAGAACGATTAACCTAAAACGTTGTTAATTTTAAAGACAAAAGCCTTTCGCTAAGTTCAATTAGCGAAGGCTTTATTTCATTCACAACGCATTTTGATAGCATTGTAAGCTACTACACGATGTCGATTATCCAAACTACCAATACAATCTAATAAATGAAATTGAGTATAACCGTTCCATAAGTGTAAAGCCAAACGACCTAGCTGTGCCATTGAACCTGTAAGGTCGTACTCAATTACAATATCCTCACGTTCTTCTTCAGAAACACCGTATTCTTCAGCTGCATCATCGTCAAATTTTATCTCCCAATTAATGATCCATTGAACGGGTGAGCGCATTTTAGTTATGTTGAATTTCTCGAAAATCATTGGTAAAGCAAGAATGTAACAAGCTGAAGCATATTCCCTATCGCCCTTCTTTGCTTTTTCCCACTTCTCTAACGTTTGAAAGAAGTTATCTTCGTGTTCTTGATTAATGAATATCGTTGTCGCTTCGGTCATATTTGGCATTGTAACCCTCCAATAATTAAGTATGGATTTTTCCATTTATCCTTCAAATTTAAACATTCTTAACCAACACGAATTAATCCTCTATTTTTACGAAAGCGCGGTACGCAAAGCAGCACGATTATAAGTTCCTCAGCAAGATTGAACCTCTACTAATTGCGAGATTCTTTCTTTTTCTTATTCTTCCTTTTAGGTGTTGTTGGATAGTTATATTTCTCATTATGTCTAGCCACTTCTTTCGCCAAATCTTTTAATTTTTCCGCTCTCATTGCCACGTTCATCACCTTCCTTTACCTCCATCATGCCCAAAAATTTCCCTTTTAAACAGGCATAGGCTACCTCGCTCTATCGTATTCTGTATAAATATCTTTAGGAATGAAAGAATGTTTCGAAATGGTAAAGCTGAAAAATAAGGGGGTTCCAGATTTTGAGTGGAATAGGGCACCGCAAAGTACGGTCGGACAAAAAACGTGAGGTCAAGCCACGACTTCCAATTGAGACGAAAGAAGCCATTTATCGTATTAGTCACATTACACACATGCCCGTAAAAGATGTTTGTGAGTATTTAACAACCTTCGCATTAAGAAATCTTCAAATCATCGATAGCCTATCAAAGTATTTTAAACGTAGTATCCGGTTCAACACGACATATTTTCTAGGGGATATAAATGTACCGACAGTTCATAAAAGATTAGGCATACCAGGTGAATTAGTAACAATTAAATTCAAAAGCGCTGATTACGAAACCATCTCCACCTTGGCTTATGCACTCGACTGTACACCGACTCGAACGACGGCCATCTTACTTGAATTAGCAGCAACGAACATTCAAGCGGTTAATCAGTACGTATATGAGTATTTGATTGAGGAATTATCTGAAAGCCAAATAAGCGAGCTAAGAAAGGTATTGTCGCATGTGAATCGTTATAATAACGACAATTCTTCATGGCTGTCCATTCTCTCCGCGCTTGTAGGAGATGTACGTCCTGCTACAAGAAAGCTTCAAGAAATCGTGGAAGAATTTTTATCGGATAATTAAAAGCCCTTTCTAGATGTCTTTTCATTAATCGTTGAGTGTACAGATGGCAAATAATATGAATATATCCGCATGAAGAAAACCAATTTCTTAGCTCTACTATTGGAAGCTGGTAAACAATACAATGTACCTTATCAAATGTTTGTAAAGGTCATTCAAGAAGCGAAACCAAAAGCCATCAATCAAGAGAATAAAACACTTAATAAAGGCGAACTATTCTATATTGAAGATGGTAAACGTAAAGATGCTTTATTGTTTGCTTACGATTCGATTGAAAAAGGCTATATTATCGGAACTTCCCCTGTTTCCATCACTAGAACTCGTATTAATCCCGCGCTTTATGTAGGGCGTGTGCAATCACTAATGGACGCTTCGAGTTAATCCATAAAATAAGCCATCCACAATAGAACAACGATATGTTGTGTACCTATTGTAGATGGCTTATTTTATTTGTTCGGAATTGCTGGATCTCGATTAATAAGGATAAAAAATAAGCCTACTGCGCGTTGCAGCAGACTTATTTGAATGTGACTCTTTCCTATTGAACTACAAGATTCCAACGGTCGGTTTTATTAATGTTTGAAACCCACTCGTCAATTGAATTAGCTTCATGAGTCAACCTTTTCACTAAAGGTTTCTCTTTTAAAGCTTTATTAGGAGCATTGTTGATATTGCCAAAACGTTTAAGGAACGCTTGTTTTAATTCATCAAATGAATCCACTGTTTTAATGAACTTCACTTCGTTTTTAATGCCCGACTCAGTAAAAGTAATAATAACTAGATATTCTCTCATTTTTTTATCCCCATTTCACTTTCGTAATTCAGAATATCGTCCCATGTGAGCCACTCGGGTTTCTTATCATCTGAAAAACTATTATATAAATCCTTCATTTTTTGGATTTGATCCTTAACATTTAAAGCCCATAGATTTCTTTCACTTCTACCACCATAACCGAGATAATATTCACAATCCATTTGTAAACGATTTAACATTTGGTAATTAAATCGTTCCTCTGGTGTTGGTACTTCGGGTTTCCCAATGACTTCAATGTCAACACCTTGATATTTTTCAATATACTCAATTGGTGTATCGGGTTCTCCATCAAAGCCTCCGCAAACTGTACAAAGTGCAAGTTTTCCTTCATCGCAGTTTACATCTTTAAAGAGTCTACCCTTTTCATCTTTGTACACTGGTCGACTCCAATCATCTACGCCTACATAATTTAATGTTAATTTTTCCATTTATCTCATTCCTTTATTTTTTATTTGCCTTCAATAGACTTTTTAGCTAGTAAGTTACTTAACTACCCTCTACGTAAGGCAATGATATTTACTAATTGTTTTTTTAAATCTTTCGCTAGTGAAGTCCGTGATAAAATAACACGGTTGCCATACATACGCTTAGCACATTCATACCCGTATGTATCGTTCCCCACATATAAACAAAGAATATCTATGTTTTTGCGAGAAGCATTTTTCACCATGGTTTTAATCGTATCTTCACTTTCATTAACGCTGAAGCAAGGAGAACCGTCGCTAATAAAGATGCCGACTCGAATTTCCTCACTACGTTTAGAAAGATCATCAATTAAAAATTGTAAAGCAGCAACATCACGGTTGGCATCCTCAGCATCAATACCGCCAATAGCACCCTTCTCATAACTACCGAACTTATTTTCATTCGGTTTCAGCTGTAAAACGGTTGTGTTATCGTTATAATCAGTTGAAAATGAAAAGGCTTTTGAAGGTAAGCCGATTTTATGCGCGGCACTATGAATAACGGTCAATGCTTCACGAATTTCTTGAATGACTTGTACATTATTCTTTGTGCGTGAATATGTTGAACCACTTGTATCAGCCATACATGCTAAATAAGCATTGCCTTTAGGCATACCACTTGTTTTGCGACGATACATTTGCATATTGTCGCATTTAACACCCTTCCATGCTAAGTTCGGTCTAAATCGACCTGAACGAGCGTTGTTGATCGTTTCATCAGCAATAGGATCTAAAATCGTTTTCAGCACTTTTGCTAACCCCGAAATGACAAACTTGTTATCATCTTCAGCATCTTCAAAACAAGTATGGTCTGGATGATTGTTTGGTTGCATCTTCACGTCCGTATTAATTGATTGCAGTCCATTTGTAACAAATGATCGATGCATCATAGGCTTTGGTTTATCATTTAATTCGTCCTCAGCTTCTTGTTTTAGTCGCTGGTTGTTACGAGCTAATTGATTTAAGAGATTTTCGAGTTCTTCTTGGTTTTGCGCTGATTGATTATCGGCTGCCGCGCGTGCACGACCGTTATTATCCGACTTATCATCTTCACCCCAATCACTATTATTGTGAGAAGGTTTAGCATTCCCCATATCTTGTTCTTCATCATCTAGCCATTCGCTATAAGTTGGCCAAATTGCAGAAAGAAAGTCTTTTGCTGCCGCTAAACATTCTGCGGTGCTAAAAGTATTGATATAGCCGTCAATTAAATGCTGGTTTGCATCAATTAACTCGACAACTTCCTCATGGAAACCGTCGATCTCTTCAAGACCTAATGAACGTCTTAATAATAAGGAACTAAAATCCTTTTTAGGGTCCACACCTTTTTCATCTGTTAAATGCTTCACAAAACAATAGTCATTGTTTAAATAGTCGATGTATGGCTTGGTAAAAGGAAAGTCAATTACAAGTGCATGTTCTAAGCGCCCATCAGCTGCGATATTTGCCATACAGCTAACCAACCAGCTTGGCCACTTTGTATTTGCTGTCCAATCCGCTTTGTTTGGGGAAGAATTTTCCTCAATCCATGCGCCGTATACCTTCATATCATCATATAAACGATGCCCCATTTCGTGGTAAGCAAAGCCCTCACGAATGACATCTTCTTGTTCTTCTGTAAATGGTTTTTCAGGGGTTGAAATGTTGTACTTAATGTACATGGTTTCGCCATCCCAATAAGCTGTATCTGTAGAACACCATTCAAATTTAAAATTTCTTGTTTTAAAACGACGACGAAGGGCGCGAAACAAACGTCGGCCCTTCACTTCTTTAATCTTATCTTCAATTTTCATAATATAACCTCTTTCTCCTTAAAGTGACGGATTATACAATCGTTCCTCGTCTGTGATTGGGAACTGCGGTAATTTTAGATCATCAAATACATCACGAACTGCTTCACGTGCCTGGCAATATTCTTCAGGTTCTTCTACACGGTTAATAACATACGATTCGATTGCTCGAACACGTGTATTTTGGTTATAACCGTAATTGAAGAAGTAGTTGGCGGCTTTAATATAGCCACGAACTGTATCTGCTGCAGTTGCAATGCTTTCAACGAAAAGCTCATTTAAGCCATTTTTAATTGCTTCAAGGAATTCTAACGCCGCACTATCAACTAAGCCGGTCTTAATCGTTAGCGATTCTTTAAAGCTCATTGTTTTTTGTAAGCGAAGTACAGCAAAACGGTCTTTAAACGCTTTATTTAAGCGTTGAACACCTGCGTAACCCTCACCTACGTTCATAGACGCACAAAACAGAACAAATTGGTTGCCATCAATACCGCCAATTGGAGTAGGCAGTACCTTATTTTCATCAAATAACGGATGCAGTACGGATGTCGTGCTACCTTGTAGGAAGTTGATTTCGGCAAAGTTAATTAGACCGCCATCACGTACCGTAGTAGCTAATTGCGATAAAGTGTACGTACTTTCGTTATTGATGAATGCTGGTTCTGCGACAATACTTTCCTTTGTTTCGTCCTTACTACCCACTTGTAATAAAACCGGATAGTTCAGTACCCAACTAATTGTATTAATCAATGTATCTTTACCGGTACCTGCATCACCAATTAATAGCAAGTGCTCACCTAATAGAATGTGTGTAATAGCTTCCTCAAACATGGAACCATCATACGGCGTTTGAGGCTTTTTTTGAGCAATCATATTCGAATTTAAACCTACGTTGGCGCTAATGGCTTGGCGTAAGTCTAAAATCTTGTTTTGTAGCCCTATTTCAATCTCTTGCTTATCAAGGTAGTCTTGAATTTCATTCCACCCTTTTCTCCAATCGCGCGGTTCAACTTCTCCCGCTTTAATTGTGGTTGGAGCTTCGTCAATCTCATTTTCTTCATCATCGGCACCAGCATTGAAAATCAGGAATTTTTCACTATCATCGTTCCATAGAATAGGAGCAAAAATAGCTTCAAACTCTTGATATTTCTTTAGTGTGCATTTTCCTGAAGATGCTGTTACCTCATAGCCATACTGCTTTGCAATACAAGCAAGAATAGCATTATGAGTGCATTGGACACCTTTTGTTGATGATTCGCAATAGTGAGCAATAATAACGTCAGGGTCTTTGGCGTAAATATACGCATATTCCTCAACACCTTTTAATTTAATGCGAGCATAAAAGCAAGATGCTAAATAGGTTTCAACTGAAGAAACGTATGAACGTATTTTATTTTCAACTGCCTGAATTGCCGCGCTAGAAATTGTTGCTTGTTGTAATTTAATTGGTGTTGTCATAATAAATCTCTCTCCTTCGCCATATATGGCCCTTAAAATGTTTTATTTGAATAAAAAAAGAGCATTTCGAAAGAAATACTCACTTTGGATGTAGCTACCTGGAAGTAGCTTTATTCATTTGGTTTTCTTACGCTGATACTAAGCCTATACGTTCTTTCATATAGCTGCGGCTTGTTGAAAACATAAATGGTTTCGTCTGATCTTTGAATTTCACGTTACCCTTATCAATAACCTTCGCTAATACGGACTCTAAACTAATCACTCTATCGGCAACCTGAGTAATTCCATAGGCTGGGAAGAATTCGCTAACTACGACATGAACGCGAACACCTAGAGCTTGTGCTTCTAAGATGGCAGGAACTAAGTTGCTATCAGCTGAGCATACAATAATATCCTTCGCTCCGGTCAATGCCTCCTTGTAAATTTGCAAGGCAACAAGAACATCGACACCTTTTTCTAAACGACGACGATTACTGTCCTGAACTGTAAATCCTTCTAATACCGTAACACCGCGCATACGCAAAGCTTCAAAAAAGCGAGAACGTCCATCTTGGAGTTCACCATTCTCTGAAGCCTTAGCACACGCAAAATAAGGTGCAATTGCTGGCACATTAATCATGTGGCGTAATGCGGAATAGAATGAAGTCCATGAGATGTGATGCAGGTTAAGTTTTTTGTATTGATGAACGATATTCATTTCATCAATAATGATTGGAACTGCTTTGTACATAAATAAAACACTCCTTAAAATGATTTTTTTTGATGATACCGTTAGATATAAGCTAAGCCTATATAAAATTAAGGTAACGATTCATCAGCATTCTTCTTTGTATAAAACGCAAAAAAAACGCTTATGACAAAGATTGTAATGAAAAAGGACATACTACCGCCTTTTTATCAATCGCTGTCATAAGCGTTCTGTAAAACAAATCATGCCTTTCACTGTCTAGTTAAGGCTCAAAATAAAATAAAAAAAGTATAATTACATAGTATCATAGATTAAAAAGGTGTGCATCTGGAATATTCAAAAAAAATAATAACATCGATAATATTAAAATAGAATATAGTCTGTTTTAATATCATTAACTTATTTGCGAAAAATATCCTAACATCGTGCTCCTAAATTTTATCGTTAATATAATAAAAAAGGCTATTCCTTCAGCAAAT
>JAGHSJ010000329.1 GCA_018065935.1 Candidatus Kurthia equi | reverse complement strand
AAATTATTTTCTTCTATTAATTGAAGCACTATATCAGAATTTATTCCAAAATCACTAGAAAATTAAACATCAAAATCAAACAAGAATATTACATGATAGGGTCCCTTCAGAAAAAGATGAAAAGATTCAAATAGTAGAACAGGAACCTAAAGAGCAAAAACGAAAGAACAAAATCAATTACACCTGTTTTACGTGATAACCTTTCTTTTTTTGTTGTGAAAATGAGGTTCAAAACCTTCAAAACCAATTCCCTTTAATCGGCATTAATGGGGTCACTTCAAGTTTGGGAACACACCAAAAAGGCACAAACGTTGATGTAACAGCGTTTGTACAAAGAAAGTAAAACAACTCATTAGAACGAATCCACATGATGAATTTAGCAATACTTTGTAAACAGAGAATTAGTGTCTATCCAAATGTAATAGGTACAGTCTTAGGCGGTTTTCAGAGGTTAGATTGGCAATATAGTTTTTTTCAACAGGCTATTAAAAATGATACAAACGTAAAGGGCGTTTTGATAGGATTATGGACTTCATTCAATGTATGCTAGTAGTGTTGCTAGTCTTTCAATGATAAAATGATTTTCAATACAAACGACTACAAGTAAATTCGCGCGTGTAGTTCTCCTACTAGAGGTAGGAAGGAAAAAATTGAAGAAATTAAATATGTAGTTTAACTTTATGAAAATAATCTATCGAAGAAAAGAAATGGAAATAGGGGGCGAATTCATAATGGAGAAAGAAAAACATTCAGGGAAAATAGCCTTAGTCATTGGTGCTACAGGTGTTGTTGGAGGAAGACTAGTAGATGAATTACTTTTAGACAAACGTTATGACACCGTATGGGTACTTATAAGAAGAACAACCGCTAAAGCCCATCCTAAATTAAAAGAAGTTATCCTTGATTTTAATGAGTTAGAAGACTATTATCCAAAATTGTTCATAGATGATGTCTATTGTGCTATTGGTACTACAATCAAACAAGCGAAGTCACAGAATGCCATGTATCATATAGATGTTGAATATCCAGTTACTGTTGCAAGACTTGCTGTGAAGTATGGTGTAAATCACTTTACTGTCATAAGTGCAGTAGGGGCAAATGCTAACTCCATGATTTTTTACTCTCGTATGAAAGGGGAGTTGGAGCAGCAACTTTTATCAGTGAATCTACCAAAACTTTCAATTATTCGGCCACCTTTATTATTAGATACACGTGAGAAAGCCAGATTTGCTGAAACCTTATCAAGTGTAATTTCTAAAAAAATTCAAGGCATAGTAACGCCAACGATTCGCCCTAAGCTAGGTGTATACGCAATGGCTGTAGCAAAGGCAATGCGAACTGCTACAACTATCGATTCTCAGCGTGTGAATATATATGAAGCGCAGGAAATTGAAAAACTTGCTAAATTAACAACGCGATGATCATTCAATGAACGCTGTATTTTTTAAAAAGCCAATCACGTATTGGCTTTTTTATTTTTCACCTATTTTCCTATGTAGCATCAATTCATTTAACGAATGACCTTTTCTATACTTCATTTTATTAGTCCCTCATTTAAAAACTAAGGTCATAAGTTTTTTGAATCAGAAAAAATGAATTTGAAAAATTAGTCCCTCTTTTGAAAATCGGAAAAATGGTTATTTTTAGTTAAAAGTTATATTAGCTAAAAAATGTATTTTTAATCCATATCTATTTATTTGGAAAAATCAAATCATTTAGACAGGATATTTTTTACTATAAAGTTTAAAAAAGTAAATGACTTTTATAATCTGAAAATTCAAACGCAATAACGTGAAATCGATTTATCGTGTGTTGGTACCGTTAAAATAAGAGAGAAGAATTTTCGTTTGTGAAAAAAATGAATTTTAACTGAAAATGCGTTTTAAGATGAGTGAAAGTTAAATTTTTGTGTAAAAAAAGAAAAAAGTTTCCCAAATGTATATTTGGGAAACTTTTATTTGGTATACTAGAGAGAGAAAAACAAGATAAAGGTAGGTTAGCATGATGCAAATGCCTAAATACATACAGGACTTTTTAGTCTATTTAACAGCTATTAAAGGGAAGTCTCAGCGTACGCGAAAAGAATATGAATATGATTTACTATTGTTCATCAGATTTAATGTAGCTGTAAGAAATGACTTGCCAACAGATCACTTACAAGCTATTGATGTTAGTAGATTTACAATAGAAGATATTCAACAAATCACACTGGAAGATTTATATAGCTTCTTAGAATATTGTGAGTTAGTTCGTGGGAATGGTGCGGCCTCACGTTCTAGAAAAGTAGCTACTTTAAAATCGTTTTTTCATTATTTAAAGGCGAAAAGACGTTTAATTACAGATAATCCGACAGATGAATTAGAAGCACCTAAAATAAGTAAAAAACAACCGATTTATATGAATATGAATGAATCATTGCAATTTTTAGAAGGACTGTCCTTTTCAAGGCATTACGAACGAGATTATTGCATGATGACTTGGATGTTAAATCTAGGGATACGAGTTAGTGAATTATGTAGTTTAGATATTAATTCAGTACATAACGACATCTTAACTGTGCGAGGAAAGGGAGACAAAGAGAGGAATTTATACTTAAATGAACAGTGTCTAGCCACTTTGAAAAGCTATTTAAGTGTTCGTCCTGCTATGCTGAAAGATGAGAATCAACCAGCTTTGTTCATCTCTCAACAAGGGACGCGATTAACGAGACAAAGCTTATCAAAATTAGTACGTAAAATAAATGATAAATCGGGATTAAACAAAACTAAATTATCACCTCATAAATTAAGGCATACTTCTGCAACATTATTGTATAAATCTGGCGCGGATATACGTAGTTTACAACAAATATTAGGTCATTCGAATATTTCAACGACGCAAATATACACACATGTTGAAAATAAAGAAATTCAGCGTGTCATTTCGGAACATCCATTGAATAAATTATAATTATTCAATGGATGTTCTTTTGTCTTTTATTCCAACAAACTAATATTTATGCGTTAACACATGAGAATATAAACGTTGGATATCAAAAAAATAGCATTATTTTTCATTGCGTTTTTAAAGTAAAATTTTCTGTAAAACGCCAGTTTAATACTGTTAAGACAATGAA
>JAGHSJ010000029.1 GCA_018065935.1 Candidatus Kurthia equi | reverse complement strand
CGTAATTTAGGGCATTTAATTAGCCGTAAAAACCGTGAGTTAAGCAAAGAGGATATTGACCAAATTACAGCAACTTACCACAATTGGCGTAATGTCGACGGGCAATACGAAGATGTACCTGGTTTCTGTGCTTCGGTACCTGTGTCTAAAGTAGCAGAGTTAGATTATGTATTAACGCCTGGTCGTTATGTTGGTTTACCGGACGAAGAAGACGATTTCAACTTTGTCGAACGTTTTACTTCCCTAAAAGAAACTTTAAATGCGCAATTAGCTCAAGAGGCTGAATTAAATTCGATTATAGCAACTAACTTATCTAAAATTGAAGTCAATGCCAAATAGTTTATCTAATAACACACAAACTATTTTCGAACAACTTAAAAAAGTTGATGAAAATGGTAATGAATATTGGAGTGCACGTGAATTATCCAAAGTGTTAGAATATTCTGAATACCGTCACTTTATCCCAGTAATTAATAGAGCAAAAGAAGCTTGTACAAATAGTGGACATAATATTCCGGATCATTTCGAGGACTTCCTCGAAATGATAACTTTGGCAAAAGGTGCTCAACGTGAGGTAGAAAGCGTAAAACTTTCTCGTTATGCCTCATATCTTATCGTTCAAAATGCAGACCCAAATAAAGAAATTGTAGCACAAGGTCAAACATATTTTGCGGTACAAACGCGTATTCAAGAGATCCAACAAATGGATCAATACAACAGTTTATCTACTGAAGACGAAAGAAGATTATTCTTACGTGCCGAATTAGCTAAACACAACACGCAATTAGCTGCAGCTGCTAAAGATGCAGGCGTTATTCAGCCTCTTGATTATGCGATTTTCCAAAATCACGGATATATGGGTTTATATGGTGGCCTAGATGCAAAAGGGATTCACGCGAAAAAAGGCTTAAAGAAAAGTCAGCAAATCTTAGATCACATGGGAAGTACCGAATTAGCAGCTAATCTTTTCCGTGCTACTCAAGCAGAAGAAAAATTACGAAGAGAAATTATTAAAGGGAAATCCAACGCCAATAAAGCGCATTTAGAAGTTGGTAAAAAAGTACGCCAAACCATTCAAGAATTAGGAGGTACAATGCCCGAAGATTTACCTACGGTTGATAGTGTAAAAAAAATAGAAAGACAGCAGGTAAAGCAGTTGAAGAATAAAAAGGAGAAGGATGGAGAATCGTAATTGGAAAACTTCAAAACTTGGAGATTTAGTAGAAATTTTATCTAGTAGGAGGGTTTTCTATTCTGACTATGTTGAGAGTGGAATACCTTTTTATAGATCTAAAGAGGTTATTGATTTTGCTCAAGGTAATTTTTATGAACCTGAATTATTTATCTCAAAGGAAAAATTTGAAGAATTAACTGCAAAGAATGGATATCCTTTGAATGGTGATATTTTAATCAGTGCTGTTGGGGAACGTGCAGGAATTCCATACGTTGTTAAAAATTTAGGAGAGTTTTATTTTAAAGATGGGAATGTAATCTGGATAAAATCAAGCTGTGAATTATCAAATGATTATTTGTCTTATTGGTTAAAATCATTTGTTGGTATAGAAACGCTAAATTCACTTTTTATAGGTTCTGCACAAAAAGCCTTAACTATTATTGGATTAAAAAATATCGAAATCCAACTCCCCCCACTTC
>JAGHSJ010000200.1 GCA_018065935.1 Candidatus Kurthia equi | reverse complement strand
GTATTAAAGTAACTAAATGATGTAATAATCATCATATTCGGTAACGTATTTGTAACATTACTGAATTCGTTGTAATGAAATGCTGTGGTAATCTTTAAACAGCTCAAAGAGAGCTAACAAAATAGATCGTCGCATTATAAAAAAGAAAGACATGCGTCAAATTTTAAAAAAGGTGGAATTTTAACAAGTATGAAATCATTGAAAGCTTTAGTATTAGGAACAACGGTAGCAGTAGGGGTAGCGGGTTTTGCTGGAACGAATGCAAGTGCACATAGTGCATACACGGTTCAAAAAGGAGATACTTTAGCAAAAATTTCGCAAAAATTTGCGGGAGACTTTTCACTTGTACAAAGCATTGCATCTACTAATAATATTGCAAATCTTAATCTTATTTATGCGGGAACTACATTAACTATTCCTGATAAAGGTTCAGCACAAGTACAACAACCAGTGCAACAACCAGTACAACAACAAGTACAACAACAAGTGCAACAAAAACAACAAGTACAACAACCAGTTCAAAAGGTAGCGTACCAAGCACCTCAACAAAAACAAGTTGCACCAAAAGCAACACAAAAAACGACTACAAATTCAACATCATATACGTCAACAACAACTGGTTCATCTTCAGCTAAGTCATGGATTGCTATGAAAGAATCTACAAATAATTACTCAGCTCGTAGTGCATCAGGTAAATATATTGGTAAATATCAATTAGACCGCTCTTATTTAAATGGTGATTACTCAGCAGCTAACCAAGAACGCGTTGCTGAAAATTATGTGAAACAACGTTATGGTTCATGGGAAAAAGCGAAAGCTTTCCACCAAGCAAATGGTTGGTACTAAGATTTAAACCCTTCAAGAATATAGAGAACTTGGACAGGATTTTTGAAAAGTGAATTTTGTTTAAGTGTAAAGAAAAAAGGAAATCGCAATGCTGCGGTTTCCTTTTTTGCGTTTAAATCTAGAAATGGCGATATTCTAATGAAAAATGAGTGAGGTAACTACCATAAATGATCTTTCGCCGTTACTTCAATTCCTTTGAAAAGTTCTTCTATTGTATCTTTATCATCGAAACGCCCAGCGAAATTATATTTCTTCCCATCTTGTAATATAAAGTAGATGTCTAATTTAATCGGCGTATTATAATGAATTCTCTCGATTTCATCAAATGGAATAATGAAGTTGCCTCGTTGTTTTAAAAATGCTTTTTTGCCCTGTGCTTTATTCACTTTTTTCATGCGTTTTCTGTACATAGGTTTTGATATATATTTATAAATTAAGTCACTGAAAAATGTGAGTGAATAATTCATCTCTTCTATAAAATCGTATAAAAGTGAATTACCGATTTTTCTAAACCAAATTTCTTGATTCTTTACTTCAATCTTATAAAAGGAAATCTTCATACCACCCCAAGTCTTATGCGCGAAAATCGCCATATTTTTCTCCTTTCTCGTTATAATACAAGTAGTTGCATTATAGATGAAAGTAGGGGATTTAGTTGAAGTTAGATAAACCAAGAATTGGTGAGGGTTTAGAGCAACGTCCGTTTGAAGATATATTTTTAGAAGAAGATCCCGAATTAACCTATTGTATTGTATGCAATGCAGAGTTTACATCAGATGTATTACATCGTGCACGTTTTTCAAATATGGTTATGCGTAATTGTAGCTTTATCGGTAGTGAATTAGAAGGGATTGATGTAGTAGATGTACGCTTTGAAAACTGTGATTTTTCGAATACAACGATGCGAAAGGCATCCATTCATCGTGCGGAATTTATAAACTGTAAACTTCTTGGAGCAGATATTACAGAAGCTAGTTTAGGGAATGTTCAATTTGAAGAATGTAATATGAATATGTCGATGTTCGGAAACGGAAAATTAGAAAGGGTTTATCTAACTAATACATCTTTAAAGAGTGCAGATTTTTTTGCCATCAAACATAAATTTCTAGTTTTTGATCAATGTAAAATTAACGACTGTAATTTTCAAGATGTAAAGTTAAAGGGAATTGATATAAGTACCTCAGAATTTGATGAATTAACTGTCACTATTGAATTACTAAAAGGGTGTATCGTTTCCAACTATCAAGCAATTTATTTTGCACAACTATTAGGGTTATTGATAAAAGACTAGGCGTTTTTTATTGTTTAATCAAATATTTGAAACATAAGAAAAGAGATGAACCGTCTATACGATTCATCTCTTTTCTTTATGAACTTTTACCGTGCTGAGTAGTACCTAGTGTTTTTAAGAAATAAATTGAATACCAAGTGCACCTAAAATAGAATTTGATTGATCTTTACGTATAATTAAGCCCTTTGTATTTTCAGCATCAATTTGTAAAGTATCGAATTCGCATGTTGAAACATCTAAGCCATTTAAAGATGTGTCTGTAAAGTTCGTATGATGCAACTGACAATAGTTAAATTCAATAATGTTTAATATTACCGAATTAAATGCAGTTTCTTTTAGTTCACACTTGTCAAAAGTACTTTGTTTAAAATGGCTGTTTGAAAATTTGGCGTTATTCATTACACAATCATTAAAATTAGTTTTGTTATGGGTTGTATGCAAAAACTCAGTATCTAGTAGTTTTACAAATTGAAAATGTGTGTCGTGCATTTCAGCGTTATTAAAGTGAAGGGCTGAAAGATCACAATTTTCGAATGTAACATTTAGCAATTCGAAATCTGTAAAGTCAAACTCTTGGAAAGTACAATTGATAAAGCTAACATTTTCAAGCTTAGAAACGGAATTGTCCCACATAATGACACAGTCTTGATAGGTGAATCCTGGCTGAAGCGTTTCTAACCAAACTCTTTCGTCTGAAATTATCTTTGCCATCGAAGTCCCTCCTAATTTAATGAAACATATTCTTTCTTCTACTTTTACGTGCTTTTGATAAAAAAAGCAAGGAAAAACATATGAATATTAAAAATACTGACAGTTTCACAAATAAGTCAAATACCGAACTATAAAACGTTTTTTTTTATAATTGTTCGGAAAAGATGTTGCAAATGTGAAAAGGCCATGCTATATTATGAGTGTAATTAAATAACGTCGTCGTATAAAGCTGGGGATAAGGCTCAGGAGTTTCTACCAAGTTACCGTAAATAACTTGACTACGATTGAATAGGTTGTTGACCTATTCATCACTATGAATATTCATAGAATCGGAGCAATACGACTGTAAAGTGGTATTGCTCTCTTTTTTTGACGACACACGGAGGATTTTAATCATGAAAAAGTATTTCCAATTTGAAGAACTTGGCACGAACTACCGCCGAGAGATTATTGGAGGAATAACAACATTCCTTGCGATGGCATACATATTAGCAGTTAACCCTGACATGTTAGCCGCAGCAGGAATTGATAAGGGAGCTGCATTTGTTGCAACTGCATTAGCTGCAATTGTTGGTTCATTAATCATGGGTATCCTTGCGAAGTATCCAATTGCTTTAGCTCCGGGTATGGGATTGAACGCATTCTTCGCTTTTTCTGTAGTAGGTACTATGCAGATTCCATGGCAGACCGCTTTAACGGGTGTATTCTTTTCAGGTGTTATCTTTATTCTTTTATCATTATCAGGTATTCGTGAAACAATCATTAATGCAATTCCTGTTCAACTAAAATATGCAGTATCAGCAGGTATTGGCTTATTCATCACTTTTGTTGGACTACAAAAATCAGGAATTATTGTAGATAACGAATCAACTTTAGTAGCATTAGGAGACTTTTCAAATGGGAGCACACTACTAGC
This sequence comes from Candidatus Kurthia equi, assembly GCA_018065935.1. Classification (GTDB taxonomy): domain Bacteria; phylum Bacillota; class Bacilli; order Bacillales_A; family Planococcaceae; genus Kurthia; species Kurthia equi. Next base: position 1,263 of record JAGHSJ010000200.1, on the reverse strand, counting down.
GATAGTAGGTTTAGTAGTTGTCGTAATCTTAATGGTTAAAAAAGTACCAGGTGCAATTTTTATTGGTTTAGTTATTTCAGCAATTATTGGTATGATTACAGGTGTTATTGACACACCTAAATCAATCGTATCTTCAGTTCCAAGTATTTCATCAACTTTTGGTGTAGCAATTGATCCAATTATTCATGATTTTTCATCATTACTTACTATTAAATTCTTAGTTGTCGTATTAACATTCTTATTTGTAGATTTCTTCGATACAGCAGGTACATTAATGGCTGTAGCGGATAAAGCAGGTTTAGTGAAAAACAATAAACTTCCACGTGCTGGCCGAGCGTTAATGGCCGATGCATTAGGGACAACAGTTGGTTCGCTATTCGGTACTTCAACAACTACTGCATATGTTGAATCTACGGCGGGTGTTGCAGCAGGTGCTCGTTCAGGTTTTGCAGCAGTCGTAACAGCATTCCTATTCTTTGTAGCATTGTTCTTTTCACCGTTATTAGCAGTTGTTACTTCAGCAGTAACAGCACCAGCGCTAATTATCGTAGGGGTATTAATGGTAGCTTCATTGAAAAAAATTGAATGGAATAGCATTGAAATTGCTGTACCGGCCTTTTTAACAATGATTATTATGCCATTAGGTTATTCAATCGCAGCAGGTATCGCGGCAGGATTTGTATTTTATCCATTAACGATGATGTTAGCTGGTCGTCGTAAAGAGGTACATTGGATTATGTATGTGTTGTTCTTTGTATTCCTTGCTTACTTTATCTGGCTTGAATGATTATAATAGAAGAAAGCTTCCTTACTAACAAGTAGGGAAGCTTTTTATTTTGAATAAAGTATTGACAATATATTATTCTAGTAGTATATTTATAAACGTTGATTCGCAAGAACAACAAAAACTAAATAACAACTTACATGTTGCTAATATCACAAGTTGATATGGGAACAGCATTTAAAAGTAAAGCTGAAAAACAATTTTTAAAAAGTTGTTGACAAGTTAAAACTTAAATGGTAAGATTATTTAAGTCGTCAAGCACGACAACATGAACCTTGAAAACTAAACAATCATGAAGTTAATCAATATAAAGTCTTATTCACTTTTAAGTGAGTGGTAAGCAAACAAAAGCCTTTCTTTTTAAGAAAGCAACAAGCAGTTAGTTACTTGTAACTAACACGCTAGCAAAGCAAATGAGCTTTCAAACACTTTTTATGGAGAGTTTGATCCTGGCTCAGGACGAACGCTGGCGGCGTGCC
>JAGHSJ010000289.1 GCA_018065935.1 Candidatus Kurthia equi | reverse complement strand
TGGCTCTTTTTTCTTTTCCTGCATAGTTTACAAGTGTGTCTTTTACGTACAAATCGTATCTCACAACCTTTTGAGCGAAAAGAGAAGTTGTCGCCAATAATATTAGAGCTATCGGCAACAGTTTTTTATAAATATTTTTTTTATTATCCATTTTAAGAATTTCATTTTTAAATTTTAATAGTTCTTAATCTTAACGCATTAACAATTACAGATACCGAGCTAAAACTCATTGCCAAGGCGGCTATCATAGGTGATAATAATATGCCGAAGGATAGAAATAACACACCTGCTGCGATGGGAATGCCCAATACGTTGTAGATGAATGCGAAAAACAGGTTTTGCTTGATATTTCTCATTACTGATTGACTCAATTTTTGAGCTTTTACAATGCCGTGTAAATCGCCTTTCACCAAGGTTATCATCGCACTTTCGATAGCGACATCCGTACCTGTACCCATTGCAATGCCTACATCACTTTTTGCTAATGACGGGGCATCATTTATACCGTCTCCTGCCATTGCTACAACTTTACCCTGTTGTTGTAACTTTTCCACTTCTCTCAATTTATCTTCTGGCAGCATACCGGCTTTAAAATTTGTTAGACTAAGTTCAGTTGCTACGGCTTGTGCTGTGTCGTGATTATCGCCTGTTAGCATTATCACATCAATGCCTTGCTTTTGAAGTTCTGCAATCGCTTTCTTACTGGTTTCTTTGATTTTGTCGCCTATGACTACATAACCTACAACCTTTTTATCGACAGCTAAAAATGATACGGTTTTACCTTGTTGCTGATGTTTTTTCGCTTCATCCTGCATAGAAGATGTAATTTCAGCATTCGCATATTCCATCATTTTCGGATTACCCAAAGCCACTTTTCTACCTTCAATTGTAGCCTCAACTCCTTTGCCGGTAACTGCACTGAAATTTTCCGATTTTATAATTTCTGCATTTTGTTCTTTGCTATACTTCACAGTTGCTTCTGCTAAAGGATGTTCGCTGTTACTATTTACAGAAGCAATATATTGTAACACTTTTCTTTCATCGTAGTCGGCATTAAAAGTACCTATTTTTACTACCGTTGGCTTTCCTTCGGTAATCGTTCCTGTTTTATCTATGATTAAGGCGTTTACCTTGTTCATCTTTTCAAGTGCTTCTGCATTTTTAATCAACACTCCATTCTGAGCACCTTTGCCTACGCCAACCATAACCGACATTGGTGTTGCTAATCCTAATGCACACGGGCAAGCAATAATTAAAACAGCAATGGCATTGACCAAGGCATACACGTAAGCAGGTTCCGGACCCCATATCGCCCATACGGCAAAGGTTATCAGAGAAATTATAACCACAACCGGAACAAAATATCCTGAAACTTTATCTGCTAAATTTTGAATCGGTGCACGGCTTCTACTGGCATCATTCACCATCTTAATGATTTGAGAAAGTAACGTGTCGCTACCTATTTTTTCTGCTTTCATCAAAAAGGATTGGTTGCCATTGATGGTGCCACTACTTACGTTATCGCCATTGGTTTTATTTATGGGAATAGGCTCACCCGTAATCATAGATTCGTCAATAGTGGTGTGGCCTTCGGTTATCACACCATCTACCGGAATTTTATCGCCTGGTTTTACTTTGAGAATATCGTTTAATTCAATTTTATCTATGCTTACTTCAACTTCTTCATTATCGACCATTTTAATGGCTTTGTTCGGGGCCAATTTCAATAATTCTTTTACTGCTGAATTGGTTTTGCTGTGGGCACGAGCTTCTAATAATTGTCCTAAAAGTACCAAGGTTAAGATAACGGTAGCTGCTTCGAAATACACGTGAACTGCGCCAAAATGTGTTTTGAATTGGCTTGGAAACACATCCGGGAAAAGCATTCCAAACACGCTAAATAACCAAGCTACACCTGCACCAATTCCTATTAGCGTAAACATATTGAGCTTCCACGTTATGATGCTTTTATAGGCACGTTCAAAAAACATCCAGGTGGCATAAAACACCACCGGAATGGATAATGCAAACTGAACCCAATTCCAATATTTTTGATCCATTACTGCATACAATGGATTACTGGGAACCATTTCGCTCATTGCGATTACGAAAATGGGCAAGGTGAATAGTGTAGCTATCCAAAACTTTTTTAAAAGCTTCTTATATGTTTTTTCTTCTGCTGAAAGGTCGGGTTGCATAGGCACTAAATCCATTCCGCAAAGAGGACAAGCACCAGCTTGGTCTTTTACTATTTCGGGGTGCATCGGGCAGGTCCATTGTTCTGATGAAGTACTCGATAAGTTTTGCTCTTCAACTAAATCCATTCCGCAGACAGGGCAATTGCCCTCTTTGGAATATGTTTTATCTCCTTCGCAATGCATCGGACAATAAAATGTACCTGTTCCACTTCCTTTTGATTTTTCTTTTTTAGCTTCTGAAATGTGGTGATGTTCTCCCTGTTTATGAATACTGTATTTTCCACCGTCATCTTTTAAAGATTCTTGAAAGGTTTCAATTGGAATGTGTTTTTCCATTTCAATGGTGGCTTCGGCTTTTTCTAAATTCACCGTTACTTTTGAAATTCCTTTAACTTTTGAAAGGGTTTCTTCTACGTGACTGCGACAACCGTTGCAGGTCATACCGTGTATATGATAAGTATGCTTCATTACTTCTATTATTTAAAAGAAGCATAGCCATAAAAAATGACTACGCTTTTGTGTGAATTATTTAATTGTTTCTGTTGTTTTGCCACAAGAAAGCATAGAAGAACCGTAATACGGGTTTTTGATTGCATTTTCCTTACTCAACCAATTGGCACCTTTTCCATCGTTAAACATTGGGCAATGCTGATAATAAACAGAAGTTTCCTGTTTTGAAACTTTTATCAGTTTGTAGATATTGTCGGAAAGCGATGTAAAGTGGTCTCGCTGATGTCCTACGTCTTTCGTTTCAGCAATATGTTCTGCGTCAAAGGCAAGGTCTTTCATTACTTTCATCCAAACAGTGTGTTCATCTGCCGTCAATGTTTCCATCTTTACGGAAGTGATTGCGTTGAGCAAGTCTTTTGCTTTAACGGAAACTGTGTTTCCGTCCGATTTTACCAAAGCATCTTTTACTGCGAAATAGCTTTCAAAAACAGCTTTCAGTTGGTTCGTTTCCTGCTTTTCGGTTGTTGCCGTATGGCTTGAATGGTCGTGTGTTTCCGTTTTTGACGGTTCAACTTTTGCAACTGTCTTGTTCACACGTTCATATTGGCAACATCCGTGAAGATTGGCATACACATCATCGGGTGCAAGAAATTTGTCGCTGTCGTAACCTGCCAATGCAATGCGTTTGAGGATTTCATCCTGATTTGTTTTTGCACTGTCATAAGTTAGGGTAGCCGTTTTAGTGTCCTTGTTCCAATCTACTTTGGCTACCTTTTTAAAGTTTCCTGCTTTTTCGATAGTGCTTTTGCACATATCGCAGTTTCCGTAAATTTTTACGGTTTCTGTTTTGGCGTTTTTAATTTGAGCGTTACACGCTGTGGCTGATAGCAATACTGTAATTGCCATCAATATTTTTGTTATTGACTTCATTGTTTTGAAAATTTAAAATTCTTGTAAATAATTAACGGTGAAAGCAAACATTTGCTTTCAATTGGACAGAACTATGGCTGTCAAAGCAAGAATTTAGCTTATTTTTGGCGGTAGCCAAATAGAAAGAAAACCCGAAGAAAAATAGGTTTCTGTATAAGGAATGCTTCGTTTTTGAGCAAAGAAAACATTGTGTTTCAATTCGGAAACAAAAGGAAGTGCGATAGCGATGTTTAGAGTTGGGCAATGGCAGGAAGAATTTCCGCACTGTCCACCGCAACCGTCATCGTTTTTGTCTTTTTGTGAATGGTCTTGTTTACAACAGTCTTTCTTGTCCGCTTTTGAAGCTCCTTTTTCGCAACAAGACTTTTCTGTTTTTTTAGCACTTGTCCCACAAGCATAGGTCAGCGTTGGTGTCAAAAAGAAACCAAGCATTACTATCAGCAATATGGAAATTTGTCTTGTCATACGTTTAATGGTGCAAAGGTACACATTTTCTTTTTCGGTCGTTCGGTTTTTGTTAGCACGGTCGTTCTTACGCTTGCAGGTAACATTTGTATTAACGAATATACAAATATTACCGATAAAAAAGTAACATCAGCATAATCATTTCGAATAAAGAAATTTTTGCTTTTTGAGGAGATATTAGGTGATACGTTTTAGGTTATACGTATTACGTTTTTTGAGTTTCCGTAACTTCCGTAAGTAAAATTGAGCAAAAACATTTTTTTGTTTTTTGAGGTTTGAAAAAAAAAGTTTTAAACGAAGAATAGAATGCAAAAAGGAGAACTATGCGTTCTCCTTTGCGTTGTTTTTAGCCAATGAGGACAGTTTTTTATTTTGGCAATTTTACAATTTTCTTTTTTGGTGAAAATAGCTTACGCATCTTACTCCCTATAATTTGAGGTAAAACAATGTAAAAGAATGATATTTATAGTGTTTTGATTATTGGTGTACGTAAGTTTATTGTAACTTAAAAAATTGATCAGTTTGTTTTATCATTTTTAAAGTTAACCACCATATATAAATGCCGTAATAATCTGCCTCAAATTCAGTTAATAACCCGTGGCAAAGACGATTCCTGAAATTTGTACTATTTCCATTAACTAAAAAACTATTTAGTTCATTAATTAAATCATCATCACAAATTCCATTAAGCATTTTATTAGGATCTTCAGTATCTAAAATTCCACCAAGAGAATTATCATTTTCGATACCATTTGAGGTTTTAGTAATACTACGTTCATTTAACTCAATTATATGTTTCAAACTATTCTCAATTTGAGGAACTAAAATATGTGCAGCTAAAGAATAATTGTTTAGAAAACCTTGATAAATTCCTTCAATAAAGAATCCTACTCTTTCTTCTGGAATAAAAATACTTTCACATTTTAAAATCATCATAGCAATTACATCTTTAGAAATTTCTTGATGATTAATATCCATTAAAGATTTAATTTCTCTAATAACATTTATTACTATACCCCTACTATAGTCTCTAATTTGATTTTCATAAAATTGTTGCTCGTTAGCAATACCAGCAACGGTTCCTTTATTTGTAAGATGTACAAAATCTTGAAAATATTGACCTACAAAAGAGGTTTGTGTTTTACTTGCTTTTTGAACATCGTCTTTACGAATAATTGGAAAAGTAATAAGACTACTAAATGCACTTGAAAAATCATTAATTGACAAACTCTTAATTATATTTTTAATAGTGGAATCATTACTGTAAGAA
>JAGHSJ010000112.1 GCA_018065935.1 Candidatus Kurthia equi | reverse complement strand
GTTCGATATTAAAGGTCAGTTACCCGATACCAAAAAGCTCAGTGGCATTCGCTCGCAAGAGGTCGGTGGCACAGGTTTTAATCAACTTCGTTTTGATGACACCACAGGACAAATTAGCAGCCAATTGCAGAGTAGTCATGGGGCGAGCCAGCTAAATTTGGGTAATCTCAGCCATCCTAAAGCTGTCGAGACCAGTGATGGTCGTGGTGAAGGTTTTGAGTTAAGAACCGATCAATATGGAGCTGTTCGTGCGGGTAAAGGTCTGCTGATCTCGACACATCCTCAAGATCAAGCCAGCGCTAATCATCTCAGTACAAATGAGGCAAAGACTCAACTGCAATCGAGTCTGAATAATTCTGAAGCATTGAGTCAAATCGCAAAGAACCAGCTGACAGATCCGTTGGATGTTTTGGACAATTTGCAAGCTTTTCTTGAGCACATTGAAAGTGGGGAAAAAGAAAAAGTGGATAGCTTTAAACAGGCTTTAATGCTATTGGCTGCACCCAATTCAATTGCGCTTGCAACAAATAAAGATATTCATCTGTCAGCAGATCAGCAGATTAATCATAGTGCGGGAGATAGTATTAATCTGAGTACACAAAAATCTTTGATTGGGCATGCAAGTCAAAAAATAAGTCTTTTTGCAGCACAAGAAGGATTCAGAGCTTTCGCTGCAAAAGGAAAGGTTGAACTACAAGCACAGGATGATGCAATCGAAGCGATCGCGCGCAAGGTCATCAAGCTGATTTCTACAGAAGATAAGATTGAAATGATCAGCCCGAAAGAGATCGTGCTGACAGCTGGCGGGTCACAGTTAAAGATTAATGGCGAAGGTGTTTTTACAACGACAGGTGGAAAGTTTGAGAGTAAAGCGGGGCAGCATAGTTTTGTGGGAGGAGCTAGAGTTAAAACAGAAACACCGACTTTGCCTATAGTTCAAGATATTAAAATTTTTACTAATAAATGGGATTTTTATGATCTATTTTATGAAGCTAACTTTTCAGATGTAAAATATAAATTAATTAATAATCAAAATAATAACTATATTTCAGGGGCTTTAGATGAACACGGCCGAACCCAACGTATGAATGCTTATAATAATGAAGATTACGATATTCTCATTGGAACAGATGATGAATGGACGGTTTCTATGGATGATGAAAGTGAAGATCAAGAAATTGAACATATCTGCAATTCTTATCATAACAATGAAGAAGAAGAGGGTTAATCATGGATTGTTTAGGGAATATTAGATTTTTAGATGCTTTAGAGCAGCCCATTCAAGATTTAGCACATCAATTATGGGTAGGTTCTACTCTCATATCAGAATATGCTACTCTAGAAAATGGTGAATCTGTTTGGATTAAGCGCCCAATAGGTACAACTATTGATGTGAGGGTTAGAAGTAGTACATCAGGCGAATACAAACCCAAAGTAAAAATACAACTTGTTGGGGAGAAGACAACTTTCATTGTACGTAGTTCTAAAGTATTACTTAAAGGAGTAAATCTATCTGCCAAAGATGTGGCAACAGGTACTTACTTAAGGTCTACATATATTGTGGCTGAGGGGGATTATTTATCTCGAGTAGCAGATGATAACCATACAACAACAGAAGAATTGATCAGACTTAATAATTTAAAAAGCGGCACAGATATTCACCCCAGGCAAATTTTAAAAATTCCTGTTAAAAAAGTAGAAGCACCAACTTCCTCACCTGAAAGCAAATCAAAATCAAAAGAAGTGAAATCAACCCATCACGAAAAAACCAAAATTATTGTTGTGCAGCAAAAAGATACTTTACCTTTAATTGCAAAATTAACGGATAATTCTGTAGATGAAATCAAGAAATTAAATAACTTAACTAGTGACAACCTTAGTCAAAACCAAAAATTAAATGTTTATGATCGAAAAGTTGCTGTAACTCAACTTCAATCAGAAAAAAAGTCTAAACAGAAATCTGTTAGCCCGCCAAAAGTAAAGCAAGCAGCATCCCAAAATAAAGAAAATAAGCCAGTTGCTAGAGTAGAATCATCTGTACAGGTAAAAGTAGGCGGATTATTACCTCAAGCATGTGGTGGAGAAAAGCACTACAAAAGAACTTTGGCTAGAATTGCTGAACTACATTCAGTGTATCAACCCTATGTTATTAATTTAATTAATACTGCATATAAAGAATTAAAGATAACTTGGGTAATTACTGATGGTTATAGAAGCCCAACAGAGCAGAATGCTCTGCCTAGTGCAAATACTAATGCTAAAGCTTTACAAAGTTATCATCAATATGGATTAGCTATAGATATTGTTTCAGTTAGGAATGGGGAAATAACATATCTCTCAGATGGTAGACAATCTATGGAAGATAGTAAAAAAATAGGCTCTATAGGGCAAAAAATAGGGCTAGTATGGGGTGGAGTTTGGAAGAAAAAAGATTGGCCACATTTTGAATTACATCCACATAATAAAACTTGGCGAGAGTTAAAACCTCAATTAATAAAGCTTGGTATTGAAAATTATAGAAAATTAAAATTCTAGG
>JAGHSJ010000249.1 GCA_018065935.1 Candidatus Kurthia equi | reverse complement strand
TTATGATAAAATGATAAAAGTATTCTTAAACTGGGCACAAAAAACCAGTCCTTATTTTAAATAAGGATGCTTAATTAATTATTCCCGCTATCTAATTGACAGTTTATTTAAGAATACCTTGCCGCATTTTTATTATCTCCTTTTGAATGTTATCTTAATTCTATCATATGATAGAATGCTTGTAAAGCCAACCATATTTTTTGAACGAAAGGGAAATTAATGAGAAATTAATGGAAGTTAGTGTAGTAGTTGAAGATAACTCTTCAGAATGGCTATCAAAATTCAGCGATTTAATAACGATTTACAAGTTCATAAGGGATTCTTTATTCATCCAGCTATTATATTACTTTTCAGGTCAATAGGACAACTGTCCACAACCTTTCTACAAATATATTACGTATAATTTTTGAAATATATACTGCCCTGAATAATTCATACTTTGACTTCAAACCGTCTGAAACTGCCTAACGGCAGTCTTCATTTACTTTTTCATTTTCACCTGTTAAGTGATGCAAAAAGAACCCCATTCTGATATGGTAAAGGTGTCGAAACCAACCATAAGAAAGGAGTTCTTCTCATGACTAGCTTACACAAAAACCAGGCAAAATTCAATTCAAATTTGACTATTTCACATACAGGTGGTCGCTTATCGAGTGATTCGGGTTTGGTCTTAGTTAAAGAGGTGATGAATACCTTCGACTTTTCACACGTAGCTAAACAGTGGCTCCATATTAAAGACAAACGTGTTTACTTCACACATGATAACTTAGCGATATTAGAACAACTCATTATGCAGTTAATTGCTGGGTACTCGGCAGACTCATCAGCTAATCTATTAAGACAGGATCCAGTCTTTCAAGCTGTACTCGGTAAAAAAGAGTTGGCCTCACAATCGTCAATCTCACGGTTTTTAGATCGTTTCACCGAGGAGAACATGGATCAACTCCAAGCATTAAATCAGTCGCTGATTGATAAAGCGCGTTTGATTCGCAATGACACCGAGTTAATCATTGATGTCGATTCCACACATTTGGATACCTTTGGACGCCAAGAACAAACAGATTATAATGCCCATTATCAAACCTACGGCTATCACCCATTAGTTGCATTTGACGGATTGACCGGAGATTTCCTAAAAGCTGAACTGCGTTCAGGCAATCAGTACACGTCTAAAGGGGTAAAAGCCTTTATCGACCCGCTGTTACACCACTACAAGAGCACGTTACCTCATACCGAGATATTGGTTCGGGGTGACAGCGGCTTCGCCACACCAGAGGTGTATGAATCTTGTGAAGCAACTGAAAGCCAGTACGTTATCCGATTAAAGAGCAATCGGAGGTTAAGTCAGTTAGCTGAACACTCTGTTCTTTATGGGGATAATAAAAAATGGGAAGACCGAGAAATACAGTATTTTTCACTCCCTTATCAAGCACAATCCTGGTCAAAACCCCGTCGCGTTTGTATTCGATCAATCCGTGAAGCAGGAGAGCTTCTTTTTCACCACGCATTCATTGTGACGAATCTATCCGATAATGTCTCGCCTGAAGTCATATTCTCTCTTTACGGCAAGCGTGGAACAATGGAAAATTTCATCAAAGAAGCGAAATCAGGCTTTTATTTTGACAAAACAGATAGTCCGCGTTTCCTGGAAAATCATGTCAGAATGATGATCAGTGTCCTGGCTTACAACCTCGTCAATTTTTTAAAGACCATTGGATTTGAACAAGTGAATCGGGGGATGACGATTCATTCTATACGATTGACATTGCTTAAAGTTGCCGGAAAACTCGTTAAAACAGGTAGACAAGTCTATCTCAAACTGTCGAGTCATCATGTGTATCAAACTGAATTTTATAAGGTTTTTGAACGCCTACGGCGATCTAGGCAATGGATTTAGGCTAGTTATCGTAAAAATTTTTAACCTATTTTTCCAAGGGGTCAGTCTGCCCTTAAATAGACAAATAATTTTTATTATAGCCTTCTTCCGTATATATCCTGTTCGAAAACACATTATTTTGGAAAAATGTATCTGCCTAATTTAAATATAGGCACTTTGTTCAAAAAAATAGCTTAAATTTAGAGCTATGAATTATTCAGGCTCAATATTATTTATTAACTCTTTTGATCCAATGAATCTATGGAAATATGGACGTGCTTCTGGTTCTTGTAATAGAAATTCTTCTTTTTCTTCCCTATTAAAACTATAAAAATCCCAGTCTAATAGTTGATTACCAATAGTTATATTTGGAATTTCTTTTGAAATAGGAGTAGATCTACTTTCTAAATAGTGATTTTTATCATTAAGTAAGTAGCCGTTTATTTGAGAAACAGTATTCTTCAAGTTATTTTCAAAAATGAACTTTTCTTTTTTATCATACATTGCAAATCCAACAATGACACAATAAACAGCTGCATTTCCTTTTGCTTCGTTATTCCATTTAAATGAACGATAAGCAAAGTTTATATGAACTCCTTTTTCTTCTATAAGCTGTTTCCAAAACGTTCCTACATGAATACCTTGACAGATAGAGTTTGTACTAACAAACGCAACTTGGATTTTACTTCCTTGCATATATGTAGCAGCTTTCATATACCAACATGTAAC
>JAGHSJ010000033.1 GCA_018065935.1 Candidatus Kurthia equi | reverse complement strand
GTTATATTAATACCACTGCGATATTCACCGTTTATAGTTACTCTACGTGGACGCCCAACCTTATCATTACTTAATTTTTTTGTTTTTCCTCTACCACCCGATTTTGCATAATCAGGCAGCATCGCATTTTTATTCATTCCACGCTGCCAATAGCGACTGAGAAGTTTTTTTACTTTTGTAGGTGTGACATCTAATTCCTGAGATATCTCTTTAATTTTTCTTTCCCTACCACTCTTCTGAAACAAATCATTCATATGTTTTAAACAATATTTTTGAACAATATCCCAATCTAAATCTCGTTTCTGAATTTGAATATCCGTTAAGTCTTCATCTTCAATTACACGTGCAAATGGATCCGTAATAATAATCCATTCTCTTTGTTCTACGTCTGTTAAAAACGATGTGAACAGCTCTTTTTTAGGCATAGAGGTAATAGCATCAACATTAACGATATACACATAAGATTCTTTGATTTCAACAATGCGTATTCGTTTTGAATCTTTCACAGATTGCAACACCTGATTAATATAAATCATCCATATTTCACCTGCTTTAATTTACTTTCGTCAATGGTTTGAATAACCATAGTTTCTTCTACATTTAGTGGATTTAACATATCTATTTGAATGATTTTTTGAACTAACAAATGATAAAACAATGTCATTCCACTACCTAAAGGCAGATGCACTTCTTTATCAAACACACTTGTGATTTCTCGAATGCTGCTATCCTTATCTAACAATCTCTTCAATAATTCCATTGATAAATCTTCAATAGTTTGCCAATCGATATTTTGAAATGCATCATATTGTTGAATATCATAATAGTCATGTATATAACTAATATTTCGTGCTAGTGTTTTAGGTATTTCTAATTCCGTCACAATCCCCCAGTCCACACCTCTTTTTTCCCAATAAACACGCTCGATTTCAAATTTCTCAAGAATACGCTCTTTTAAAAGTTCATCTTTCATTTTTATCGTTCTGGCAAGCTCTACGCTATCTTCACCTTTATTTACTGTTAATAAAAAATCAGTCGTCATGACAATTGGTTCGCCCGTTTTCGGATCAGCTGGATGTTTAATTCCTAATTCATCAGCAATAACAAGTGTTTCTTCTAACGGCAACAGCGGATATTGTTCTCGAATATCTGCGACGGCATCAGAAAATTCAGTTAAATAAAAGTAATTTCGTTCCAAGTCCGATAAAAATTCATGTTGCCTACCCGTTTTAATGCCTTTTAAACGAGTAGATCTTCCCAACGAGGAAACATCTTGAATGTTCAACCAAGGTTTATAATCCACACCCATACCCGATCCTCTACCTTCTTTTATCCACTTTTCAATTTTAGATGTTCTAGTTCTTTTTGACATAAAAACACCCCTTTAGACCACTATAATCTAAAGGGGTAAAACGGTGCAACTTTTTTATAAACAGTACGACTTTATTCAAAACGGTACATCTTTTTTATAAACGGTACGACTTTATTTCAAATCTACAATAGGTGTTTTACATTTTTATGAAATTATTCTACTGTTACACTTTTCGCAAGGTTACGTGGTTTATCAACATCACAGCCGCGGTATAATGCCGCATAGTAACTGATTAATTGTACCGTTACCACTGATGCTAAAGGCGCTAATAGTGGGTATACATGTGGAATAGTAAAGGCATCGCCTGCTTCTTCCATACCCTCCATTGAGATGATGCAAGGATTAGCGCCACGAGCAACTACTTCCTTCACATTTCCACGAATATTCAATGCTACGTCTTTTTGTGTAGCTAAAGCAATTACAGGTGTACCGTCTTCAATAAGAGCAATTGTCCCATGCTTTAGTTCGCCACCGGCAAATCCTTCTGCTTGAATATAAGAGATTTCTTTTAGTTTAAGTGCACCTTCCATACTAACGAAGTAATCCATACCACGTCCGATGAAGAATGCATTACGTGTAGTCGCTAAGAATTGTTCCGTTAATGCTTGGAATTCTTCTTTATGGTCAATCACTGTTTGAATTGCATTAGCTGCAATACTTAATTCTTTTTTCAAGTCAAAATCTGTTGCTTCTGCTACTGCATAAGCTGTAATAGCTAATACTGTAATTTGTGCCACATACGCTTTTGTAGAGGCTACAGCAATTTCTGGACCTGCATATAATGGCAATGTGTAGTTTGCTTCACGTGATAATGTAGAGCCTGGTACGTTTGTGATAGTTAATGCTTTATAACCCATTTCTTTGATTTTCACTAATACTTGACGGCTGTCAGCAGTTTCACCTGATTGTGAAATAAAAACAAATAATGGATTTTTAGAAAGTAACGGCATATTATAGCCAAATTCACTTGAGATATGAACTTCTACAGGAATTTTAGCAATTTTTTCAAAGTACTGTTTACCGATTAATCCAGCATGGTAGCTTGTCCCTGCTGCAATAATATATAAACGATCCGCTTCTTTAATCGCTGTAGCAATATCCTCAGAGATTGTTACATTGCCTGCAGCATCTTCATATTGTTGTGTAATGCGACGAACAACTGCTGGCTGCTCATCCATTTCTTTTAACATATAATGTGGGTATGTGCCTTTTTCAATATCACTTAAATCTAATTCAGCTGTGTACGGTGCACGCTCAACTTTTGTGCCATCTAATTTCTTAATTTGGATGCTGTCAGCTTTTGCAATTACGATTTCTTTATCATGTAATTCGATAAATTGATCTGTCACGCTAAGCATCGCCATTGCATCCGATGCAATCACGTTAAATTCTGCTCCAACACCTACTAGTAGTGGACTATTCTTTTTAGCAACAAAAATCGTATCATCTGTTTGTGTATCTAATAAACCAATCGCATACGAACCTTCAAGCAAAGATAATGTATGACGGAAAGCTTCTTCTGTAGCCATTCCTTCATTTGAGAAATGTTCTACAAGTTGCACGATAACTTCTGTATCTGTATCACTTTGCATCTCTACATGAGGTAGGTACTCCTCTTGTAATAAATGATAGTTTTCAATTACACCGTTGTGTACGATTGTGAAACGCGCTGAAGTACTTTGATGTGGGTGTGCATTCACGTAGTTAGGTACACCATGTGTTGCCCAACGTGTATGTCCAATCCCTGTTGATGCAACTACAGAAGAATCCACCACTTGGCGCAAGTCTGCAATTCTACCTTTTTCTTTAAAAACATGAATACCATCTGCATTACGTACTGCGATACCCGCAGAGTCATACCCACGATATTCTAATTTTTCAAGACCCTTTAATAATACTTCCTTCGCGTCTAATTGACCGATATATCCAACGATTCCACACATATTTAATTTTCCTCCGATAACTGCAAATTTAATTTGGCAGAGAAAAAGGCCGTATAAATACACTCCGTCTGCTACTCTTTTTTGAGCACACGAAAACCCTTTTATCTGTTTCCTTTTATTTGCCGTTTCATCTCTTTGTCTAGTGAATCACTTCACTGATTTAAAGATGAACTTACGATCGGGCTGTCGACCGGGAGGCATCCGCCGAAAATTCGATACTCCTCCACCTCGTCTACTGAAGATCTGTGTCGTCCAATTTCTTCAGTGCTGGCGCTTTAATTGTTTTTCCGATTTTTGCTTCAACACAACGCTCCTTAGCAATTTCTAGAACTCTATCATAAACGCTGACTTACTCTCCGTCAATTAAAAACAGTAAAAAATAACCTTTACTGAAAAAAATAACTTTATACTATTTCCCGGGGAATATACCATACCTCTTTTATTACAGGACGAAACGTTTCCTAAAAAGATGCAAAAAAGTAGTGCATTACCTTTTACAGATAATACACTACTTCTATCAAGCTGGGTGATTACTTTTTTGAATTCGAATCTTCCAGCTAACTTCCTCCGGTCAAACGCTTTCTTCCTGCGTGATGTATTCATCACTTCTCAGAACGCTTTTTGCCGGTGAAGTTTATCAAGCTGGGCGATTACTTTTTTATTCAGCTAAGCCCATTTCAGCTTTTACTACGTCTGCAATTCGTGTGCAGTATGCGTCGCATGCTTCCTGTGTTGCAGCTTCGACCATAACACGTACTAATGGTTCTGTACCAGACGCACGTACTAACACACGTCCGTTACCACTCATCTCAGCTTCTACAGCTGAGATTGTTTCCGCTACTACAGCATTTTCAGTAACTGCATTTTTATCTGTTACACGAACATTGATTAAACGTTGTGGGAAAATGGTCATTTCAGCAGCAAGCTCTGAAAGTTTTTTACCTGTCATTTTCATCGTATTAACTAGTTGTAGACCACTTAATAAACCGTCGCCAGTTGTATTATAGTCGATAAATACGATATGTCCTGATTGTTCTCCACCTACGTTGTAACCACCTGCACGCATTGCTTCAACTACGTAACGATCGCCTACTTTAGTTTGGATACTTTCTATATTCTCTTCTTCTAAACCTTTATAGAAGCCCATATTACTCATAACAGTTGATACAACTGTATTTTTATTTAGGCGTCCTTTTGAATGAAGGTATTTCGCACAAATATACATGATTTGGTCACCATCGACGATTTGACCCTTTTCATCAACTGCGATTAAACGGTCGCCATCGCCATCAAATGCTAAACCGATATCAGCGCCTTTTTCTACTACCATTTCTGCTAGTTTCTCAGGATGTGTAGAACCTACACCATCATTGATATTTAAACCATTTGGTGATGAACCCATTGATGATAAGTCGGCTTCTAAGTCGGCAAATAAATGAGTTGCTAATGATGATGTTGCACCATGTGCACAGTCAAGAGCAATATGAATTCCTGTGAAATCTTCATCAACGATTTGTTTTAAGTATTGAATGTATTTTAATCCACCTTCAAAATAATCGCTTACTGAACCTAAATCCGCGCCTATTGGACGTGGTAAAGTGTCCTCTTCTTGATCAAGTAAAGCTTCAATCTCTGCTTCTTGCTCATCAGATAATTTAAAGCCATCTGAACCAAAGAATTTAATGCCATTATCTGCAACTGGATTATGTGATGCAGAAATCATAACGCCTGCATTTCCACTCATCACACGAGTTAAGTATGCTACTCCTGGTGTACTAATCACACCCAAAAGCATAACTTCAGCACCAACAGAAATTAATCCTGCTACTAAAGCTCCCTCTAACATTTCTCCTGAGATACGTGTATCACGCCCGATTAAAACTTTTGGACGATCTGTTGTATCTTTTGTTAAAACGTATCCTCCAAAGCGACCTAATTTAAAAGCTAACTCTGGTGTTAACTCACTATTGGCTACTCCACGAACACCGTCTGTACCGAAATATTTACCCATTTTGTTCTCTCCTTCAAAGCCTATCCATTATTTAACTGATTTTATAATTCTTCTCGCTTCGTAAATTTGATTTTGACATTTGTCATTGATGGATTGAACGTAATTCCTTCTGATCCATCCACTTGTATAGGAAGTTCAATTGTCCCCTCATCAATCTGACTTGCATCAACAGATACATTTATCTCTGATTTTTCTAAAGCCTGTAATTGATTCGCAGGTCCTTCTGCTTCCACATCAATTTGTCCCGTTTCTGGGGATACAAATTCTTGGTCAAAATCATTCGTATTTAGTCCGCTAAGTTGCACATTTATATTTTCAAATGTTTTTTGTTGTCTTTCATCTGTAGTTGCTTCATTAGTCGCTGCTGTTTCTTCATCAGAATCACTTGTTGATTCTTTTGAGATTTTTGCTTTTACATCCATCGACTGCATCGACATTCCTGTCACGCCTTTTGGTTGCTGTAGCTGACCTTCCAATGTCGTTGATTTTTTCAGTCCATTGACATCTGCATCAACAGTTACTTGCTGGATATTATCAATATTTGATTTAGAACCATAAATCGTAATCTTAGCCGTTTTTGGTTCTAATGAATTAAGGATATATCCTTTAGCAGGTTTCCCTTTTTGATTAACAACTACAGGTACCTCTCGATTATACTCGCCAATGTCAACTTTCACCTTAACTGTTTTTGGCTCTACGTCTACATTTAAAATATTTAACTCACGATCAAAAATTTTCACGCCTGCTGTTTTTTCAAATGTTTTTTGTACACCTTTTTCAGTTGAAACCGTTGCTTTTACATAACTAATGCTATCGATTGCACTCTTAGCACCTGATACTGTAACCATTCGTGGTTCTGTTGTCATTTCTTTCACATACATGCCATCAGCCAATTGATTTTCATTAATCTCTGGTTCGACCTGAACATCTTTAGTAATTCGTTCTTCTACTTTCAAGTTTACTGTTTTTGGATTTACCACTACATTAAGTTTGTCTGAAAAACCTTCTGGCTCAAACTTCATAGTGTATTCACCACTCGGTTTATCCTTAACATTCACAACCACTTTAAAATTACGACCTGTTTGTGTTGTAATCACAATTCCTATTGGGCCTTCTATTTTCACATCGACTGTCTGTGGTACACCGCTTACCACAAAATTGGTATCATCATAGCGTAATTCCACAGGCACATCTTCTAATACGGTTTCTCTTACGCCTGAAGACGTAGAATCAATATCATTACCTGTACCATCAGGTCTCACAGTGAAAAAGATTAAAACGGCTAAAACAAGGGCTAAACTACGTAAAAACCATGGATTATCCATATATTTATCCATTATTTTTTGCCCCCTCTCCAAGTCCAAATAGATGAGCCTTTAGTATCTTGAGAGTCCCCAAACCAAGCTTTACGAAGACGCTGCTCAAATTCTTCCAATGATAAATCACGATGTAACTCGCCATTAACAGTTAAACTAATTCCACCTGTCTCCTCAGATACGACTACAGTTATAGCATCAGTTACTTCACTAATTCCTATAGCTGCACGATGTCGTGTCCCTAATTCTTTTGAAATAAAAGGGCTTTCTGATAGTGGCAAATAGCAAGCTGCTGCTGCTATTCTATTTTTTTGTATAATGACTGCTCCATCGTGGAGTGGTGTATTCGGAATAAACAAGTTAATCATAAGTTCTGAAGAAATATCAGACTTCATAGAAATCCCTGTTTCAATATAATCATTTAAACCTGTATTTTTTTCAATTGAAACTAATGCGCCGATACGACGTTTTGCCATATAGCTGACAGATTTAGTCATTGCAGCAATTAAGCGATCCTGTTCTACATCTTCCTGCATGCTACTTCTTGCAAAGAGTTTACCGCGCCCTAGTTGCTCTAATGCTCGACGAAGCTCTGGCTGGAATATAATAATAATTGCTAAAAATCCAAAATCAATTACTTGTTTCGTCATCCAACTCAATGTAGTCAATCCCAAATACACTGTGATAATACGAATGATGACAATAACAAATATCCCTTTTAACAGTTGAACAGCTTTTGTCCCTTTGATTAAGGCCAAAATTTTATAAATAACAAACCACACTAGTAAAATATCCAAAATATTAAGGAGCATTCGAACTGCTGGTGTTTCTGTAAAATGTGTTAATTCATTAATAAATGTCACGTGGAATCCCCCACTTTTCTAGCGCGTGCATATGGCTTTAGTATATCACAACATTCCCTTTTCACGCTTTCCTCAAGCCAAAAAAGGATTAATTCAGTAAAAAAAAGTCGCCTAAATTAGACGACTATTAGTTAAAGCTAAAAATCTTTTTAGCTTTGTCTTTAATTGTGTACCATATCCACTCAAATGTTTCATCAACTTCTTCAATTTGTCCTGTTACATTAGCTGTAGAAGCCATATATTGTCCATTAACAACCGTAACATCTCCATCTACTGTACCTTCAATAATTAAATCGCCATTTTCAACAATCACATCGCCCTTGACTGTAGCAGCTTTAGGAACCGTAACTGTATTCCCTTCCACGATTAATCCTGGTTGATTCGTCACCGAAAACTCCTTATTTCCATTGTAGCCAGACAATAAAGAGGCACTCATAAGAAGAACAAACACTGCGGCTGCAATAAGGAACGGGTGTCTACGTAACCAACTACCTCTTCCAGCATTTATTCTAGTGCGAGGAAGTTTATCCATAACGCCTTCAACAAAGCCTTTTGGCACTTGAACCGCAGGGAGCGTCTTTAACATGTGAACTACGTGCTGTAATTCATTCATATGCTGTTGGCAATCGGTACATTCATGTAAATGCTGTTGCATCTCGTGCTCATGATTTGGAGTAATATCACCATCTAAATATTCATGCATATATGTAACTATTTCTTTTTTACATGCATTCATTTCATTTCCCCCTACACATCGCCTAACTGCTTACGAAGAGCTTCTCTCCCCCTATGAACACGTGTTTTAACCGTACCTAGCGGGATTTCGAGAATATCACTAATTTCTTGCAGCGGCAACTCTTCAATATACTTTAAAATAACGACTGTTCGGTACTTTTCAGGTAGACGTCCAATTTCGTAATGGATTCTCTCCTTCAATTCCATTCGCTCAACTTCTTCTTCAGGCAAACGTTCATCTACTGCAACCTGTGAATACATATTCAAGCCTTCTGTCCCTGGCACTTCTGCATCTAAGTAATAATCTGGTTTCTTCTTACGCAAACGGTCTATGCAAAGATTCGTTGCAATTCGAAATAACCAAGTTGAAAATTTTCTTTTTTGATCAAATGTGTGTAAATTAATATATGCTCGTACAAATGCTTCTTGCGCAATGTCTTCTGCCTCTTGTTGATTCCCTACAATGCGGTAGCAAACATGATACAGACTTTGCTGGTAAGCGTTCACAATGTCAGAATACGCATTTTGATCACCCTTCAGCACTTGCTTTATTCTTTTGTGAATTAAGGTATCCATCATGACTTCCCTTCCAACTTACCTGTACTCTATCTAGGTTTGGTTACAGCATATCGTTTCACTCTAACTATTATTATTGTAACACGCTGAAAGAAAAAGTTCTTTTTTTGCACATTTTAAATAAGTGTTTCTCCCAATAAAGAACCCATTAATTCAACAGCGACATTTGCAGTTGAATTTTTCGTATCTAAAACTGGATTCACTTCGACAAATTCAGCCGATGTTAATAATTTGGACTCCTGTAGCATTTCCATTGCTAAATGACTCTCACGATACGTAATTCCCCCTGGAACAGGCGTACCAACACCAGGTGTATACATAGGATCTAGACCATCTAAATCCAGCGATAAATGCAAACCATCAATTTGTCGATCTCTTAAATACAATAAGGCCTCATTCATAACCTCTGTCATGCCAAGACGGTCTATTTCATGCATAGAGTATACTTTAATACCCTTTTCCTTAATTAATTTACGTTCCCCTTCATCTACTGATCGTGCGCCAATAATCACTAAGTTTTCAGGCTTAATTTTCTCCTGTGCGCCACCAATAGATGTTAATTTTTCATGTCCTAATCCCATAGCAACTGCTAAAGGCATTCCGTGAATATTACCAGAAGGAGATGTTTCCTCCGTATTCATATCTGCATGTGCATCATACCAAATAACGCCTAAGTTTTTATAATGATGCGACAAGCCAGCTAATGTTCCAATCGCAATACTATGATCGCCACCCAATATCAAAGGGAAATTTTTCTTTTCAACAGCGGAGCTTACTTTTTCCGCCAGCTGTGTACAACCTTCTACTACAGCTTCAAGATTACGTAATTTTGGATGCTCTTCAAAATCAGCTATATTTGCTACGTAAATATCCCCTTCATCTACGACAGTATGACCAATCGCTTCAATTCTCTCTACTGCTCCCGCATAGCGGATTGCACTTGGCCCCATATCTACACCTCTACGCATTTGTCCAAAATCAATCGGCACACCAATCAAAGAAATATTCCCCATCTTTTTAGCCCCCTTCATTATGTATCAATTGTAAACGCATACATTCACTTGGTTCAACCAAGCATCGATTTGTATAATTATACAAAAATAGCTATTTAAAACAATAAAAAAGTCGAATAAGAAAATTAATTCTCATTCGACTTTTACTTATTTTGAAAATTTATCTTTTAATTCACCGATTTTTTCTTGAGCGGCACCTTTTAGTTTATCTACTTTGCCCTCTGCTTGTAATTTAGCATTGTCAGTTGCATTACCTAACTGATCCTTTGCCTCACCCTTACTCTTGTTAACCGCACCTTTTGCTTTGTCTGAAAATCCGTTGCTCATATTAAAAACCTCCATTTCAGTAGTATAGTAATTGATACCCTACTGAAACAAAATAAAACAAAAAACTCTGTTACATTTCTGTAACAGAGTTTCTTACATGATGAGTCATGTAGGATTCGAACCTACGACCCTCTGATTAAAAGTCAGATGCTCTACCAACTGAGCTAATGACTCATGTAAAATAAATGGCTGGGATACCTGGATTCGAACCAGGGCATGATGGAATCAAAATCCATTGCCTTACCGCTTGGCTATATCCCAACAATGAATAGTAATAAAAATGGTGGAGAGGGGCAGATTCGAACTGCCGAACCCGAAGGAGCGGATTTACAGTCCGCCGCGTTTAGCCACTTCGCTACCTCTCCGACACAAAAGCTAATATGGTGGAGGATGACGGGCTCGAACCGCCGACCCTCTGCTTGTAAGGCAGATGCTCTCCCAGCTGAGCTAATCCTCCATGGGAATAAAAATGATGGTGACCCCTACGGGATTCGAACCCGTGTTACCGCCGTGAAAGGGCGGTGTCTTAACCTTAACCGCTTGACCAAGGGGCCATCTGTTTATTTAAGTCTTATGTCTTCTTCAAGACAAGAATTATAATATCATGTATGAAAAACTTTTGCAAGTGTTTTTTTAGAATAATTTTAAAAAGATTTTTTGTAAGCTTCCAACCGGGCTCGAACCGGTGACCTCTTCCTTACCATGGAAGCACTCTACCTGCTGAGCTATGGAAGCATAGACATAAAAATGGCTCCGTTGGCAGGACTCGAACCTGCGACCCTCTGATTAACAGTCAGATGCTGCTACCAACTGAGCTACAACGGAACAATATTATTAAAATCTAATGCGTTATCCTTAACACATTTATTATTATAACAAAATACAAACCAATTGCAATGCCTTTTTTAAAATTAATTTAAAAAGAATTGTTTTTTTCTGATTTTTCCATTTGTTTATCTATTATCCCATATACAATCCACTATTTACCTACTATCTATTTCAAATGATAGGATTTACTACTCTTTGAACTTCTCCTGACTAAAGTCAGGAGATTCTTAGAAACAGAGCATACTTGTGAGCGTATGTCTTTGCTCACAGCGGTTTCTCTTATTGACTAAGCTAACTCCGTAGTCCCTACGGTTCTAAGGC
>JAGHSJ010000052.1 GCA_018065935.1 Candidatus Kurthia equi | reverse complement strand
GCGACTTCATGAGGTGCAGGCAGATAAATTGGATTGACCAATTTACCTTGTGGAGGTGCTGCACCAGTATCGACCGCATTCTGTGCTTCTTGATAGAAAACACTTTTATGCACTCGGCTACCTTCTTGTAAAAAAGATACGCTCCCTGATTGGGTGATTTCAACTTGCGGGTGCCAGATAAAGGGTAAATAGCTGACGGCACACCATATCAATATGGGAATGAGAAAAGATCCTAAGCCGAAAAAAAGCTTGGTTTTTGGAGTGAGCTCTTGTGCGACATAACCCATATTTAATGTGCCCCAATATTACTAATAATGTAAAACGTAATACTAATAAGCAAAATGAGTGCCAAATTTGAATAAATAAGAAAGGCTATTTTTAAATTAGCAAAAAGTGAACAACATCATCTTGTCCATGTTCCTTGTTCACAAATATTTAGCTGTTTGATTGTTCACATCAGAGATTAATATTTTGGTATTAAACAAATCATTTTTTGAATGAGGATGGTATTTATATTTTCCTCGTTGTACGAATTTAGTAGTATCTATAGCTATTGATCACGACACGCTGAGTTAACTGAATGAAGTACATGGAAATCAAAGATTTGATTGCTGCTGAATTGAAAAATTATAGTTCCAATCAAATGATTCCATCAGAGCGCTACTTAGCATTAAAATTTGACTGTTCAAGAGAAACAGTTCGTAAAGCCTATGAACAACTTCGTGCTGAAGATAAAATTTACAAGTTGCAAAATGTGGGCTGGTTTGTCAGTAATAAAAAGATTCAATATTTTCCGAATTCAATTGAAAACTTTCGGACCTATACCAAAGCGCAAGGATTTAATGCACGCACGGATTTAATTTCTACTCAACGCGTGGATCAATTTGAAGGCAGTGACTTGTTTAGTCCAGAAAGTCGTAGTTTGGGTTTCATGGAGATTATTCGTTTGCGTTATGCGGATGATGTTCCTGTTTTACTCGAATACAATTATCTACCCATCGCCTTATTTCCAAATGTCTTAGAATACGATGTCATTACTTCCGTTCAAGATGTGATTAAGCATAGCTTTCATTATGATTATACCAGTAGTCAGTTGAAAATTAAAAATACAGGTGTTTCGCCTTTTGCGAGTCAACATTTAGGTATTCCATCGAGTCAAACTGCGACATATATTGAACGAATTTCGAAATCAGGTGAGCTTATTATTGAGTATGATGTTGAAATTTGGCCTCAAGATAAAATTGAAATGACCCTGGATGTTCATCCTTAAGTAATTGTTTTACAGTGAAAAATTAAAGCCTAAAGATAAAATATATCTTTGGGCTTTTTTCATTTCGAAAATTTATAGTAATTATATGTTTTATTTTTAAGTTTTAAGCGCTAAACTTGCCTTCAATTTAATACTGGTATGTACCACTTAACTTTGGTGAATTTTAAGAATATTAAAACAAGGCAAATGGATATGTTTCTTCATGTTTTAATTTATGATTATTCTCTTGTAATAAAAGATAATCCTAAGATGATGGAATACAAAGTATGACGACAATCATAAACGATTTAGGTCATGGGATGGGGAATGCTTGGGAAAATAAAGACTGGGCGCATATTTCTGATTTAGCATTACAACGCCTACAAGCGGATTACCCAGTTTTAAGCGGCGATATCAAAATTTTATGGCGGAGTCCACGCCCATTTTCGTCGGCTGTTTTAATCCAAGTTAAACAGAAAGTTGAGACAGCCCATACACCGCAGTATTTAATTAAAAGAAGTCATCATTCATTTCGTCAAGTTACTGATATTTTACAAGAACATGCTTTTCTTCAGCATTTAGCCTCAGAGGCGATTCCTGTTGCAACATTGGTCACATCCAAACAAAACATGACTGCGATAGAACTTGATGGCTGGAGCTATGAAGTTTATGAAAAGGCACAAGGATTAGACCTGTATGCCGATCAGCAATCTTGGAAACCTTTTTTTTACCCTGAACATGCTGCTAAAACGGGTGCATTGCTTGCCAAATTACATATGGCAACACAAGATTATGCTGAACCGCGTGGAAGATCTGCGCCCTATTTAGTTTCAAATCAGAATTTTTTAGAAAGTAGTAATATTGTTACCGCTATTCAACAGCGTATTCAAAGCAGTCCATCCTTAACGCATTACTTTATAAATAAAGTTCCTGAGCAAAGTTTTTTAGAGCAAATTTCGAAAATACATCAAGCGATTCAACCCACCTTAGAAAATGCCAAAAAAATTTGGCACACAACGATTTACACGCTTCAAATTTATTTTGGTCAGCAGCGAGTGCTCAAGCCGATATTACAGCCGTGATTGATTTTGGTTTATGTGACCGAAATTCAGCACTTTATGACTTAGCAATTACCATTGAACGCAATTTTATAGATTGGCTCGAATTAGAGCATACGGCTGAGATTGGTATTGATGAGGCAGGCTTGACGGCATTTTTAAATGCTTATTTTAAGCATCCGCATCCTCAAGAAGATTTCAGCATTTTACCCGAGCTTCTGCAAATTGTGCATTTAGATTTTGCTTTTTCAGAGCTTGAGTATTTTCTCGAAATTACTCAAAACCAAACGCATGCCGATGCAGCTTATGAAGATTGGATCATCGGGCACGTCGATTGGTTTTTAGGGGAGCAAGGTCAGCAATTTACCCAAACGCTTAGGCGACTCATCACCCAGGAATGGAAAGGTTCCGATTTAATTCATCCGTTGCAAACATGTTCTGCAATTTTTAAGTCATAAGGTTTCACATGGAAAGTCATAACTTTAAACAAAGTCTATTCACTACATCTCTAAAAGCCATCATTCCTCCAATGCTTTTTTGTATACAAATAGCCTATGCTGAAGATCAAGTGCATATGCTAGATACTATTGTGGTCACATCTGAGTCAGGCAAAATTTACACTATATCGAACATAAATATTGATGGTTTTGGAACGGATCTGCTTCAAAAAACGCCCGCTTCAATTTCTGTGGTTAACGCTGATCTGATGGCTGATCAACATGCGCGCGTACTTTCCGATGTCATTAAAAATGATGCGTCTATTGGGGATGCATATGCACCTATTGGCTATTATCCTAATGTGATTTCGCGAGGTTTTGCATTGGATTTGGCATCCAGTTATTTAATGAATGGAAATGTCATCCGTGGTGAGCAAAATGTAGCACTTGAAAATAAAGAGCGTGTCGAGATTTTAAAGGGCATCTCAGCGATTCAAAGTGGGATGTCGAC
>JAGHSJ010000012.1 GCA_018065935.1 Candidatus Kurthia equi | reverse complement strand
CGACAACTCTTACAGTAAATATATTGACATCTACCCTATATATTATAACCTTCTTATTACTAAAGCTCATATTAGTAATAGACTTTTAAAATAGGAATATCAATAAAATACTGCTTCTGAATTGTCTCTCAAAAATCATTTAGATTGTTTACGCATTTCGGTCATTTGTCTCCACATAGAACCTTTTGC
This sequence comes from Candidatus Kurthia equi, assembly GCA_018065935.1. Taxonomy (GTDB): domain Bacteria; phylum Bacillota; class Bacilli; order Bacillales_A; family Planococcaceae; genus Kurthia; species Kurthia equi. The sequence continues at coordinate 13,931 of JAGHSJ010000012.1, read as the reverse complement.
CGATTCACCTTGTGAAATTCGTTCAACCGCCATTTTGACTTGAAGGCTTACTTCAAACTCTTTGTCATCCTGTGCCTTTTCTAATGCTGGAAGGGCTGCTTCTGTACCTGTTTCATATAAATACATCGCCGCTCTCCAACGAACTAATTTATTTTTGTCTGCTAAAGATTCAATCATTGCTGGTTCAAATTCTGGCAAGCTTAAATCACTCATACAGTCACCTGCAGTACGTCTTACAGCTGCTGATTTATCATTTAAAGCTTGAACTAAATAAGGCACAACTGCTACATCTTCAATCATCCCTAAGTAGACAGTCGCTAATCGACGAATCGACATTTTTTCATCTGCTAATGCTTTTGCTAGCATTGGAATATCCGCAATATCAGGATCTGGAATTTGGTCTAGTAATTGGAATCGAACTTCCCAATCGTCTACATCTAATTCTTCTGCCATAATTCTACGTTTATCTAATTCAACTGCCGCTGTTTTATTCGTTGCAGCTGTAATTAAATCTTGTAGACGTTGTTCCGTATAAGTGGCTTCGATTTCATTGATGATACTTTGCCCAATTTCTTCTTTATCCCCATAACGAACGCCGAAGTCGACCCATTTACGTTGTAAAATGAAATCGTCGTCATCTGATGTGCCTAGTACCGTATTAAAAGCATCCACATAGCGTTTGTCTAAAGCAAAACGTTTTTCTTCATTTGAATCAAAAACCTTCACTTGTAGCGGAATTCCTTTGAACATTTGCACATGCACATAGGCTTCGCCGAAATGGTCATCGCTAAGTTGTTGCTCAGCTGATTGTGTTGTTTTTTCACCGAACACTTCACGTACGGATGCTAAAATATTCACCCAATCAAATTTACCGTTTCGTTCGACTGCTAAGAAATCTGCCACATGATAGATTCCTTTGACACCTTCAATAGTCAAAATGGCTTGAATCTCTGCTGGTGCAGCTTCACTATTTGTCGAATTGTAATTGTGAGCTGTACCAAAAGGTAACTCTTGGTCTAAAATGACTTTCATCGTATTTGGACTTGGCGTTGGTTCAATTGATTTAATTTTCATCTGTCGTTCCTCCTAGCTATTTACCTTCTACAATAGCACGCAAGTATTCGTGACGTTCAATTAATTGCTCATACTTCTCATTTTGACGTTGTAATTGTTCCGTCGTCTTTTGTAGGAAGGTATAATCTGTGCCACCTGCTGCTAATACTTCTTCTAATTCTATAATTTTTGCTTCTGTATTTTCAATCTTCGAGTCGATTGTTTTCCACTCTTTTTGTTCATTATATGATAATTTTGGTTTTTCCAGCTTCATTTTTTCTGCTTTTTGTTTGCCCTTATCATCTGGATGAATCGTCGAATTCCCACGTTTCGCTAAGAAGTCCGTGTAAACATCTAAACTTTCTTCTAAGCCACCAAAGCCATCAAGCACCCATAGTTTTTTAGCGATACGATCTAAGAAGAAACGGTCATGGGAAATCGTAATAATTACCCCTACAAAACCTTCGATAAATTCTTCAAGAACAGATAATGTATCAATATCTAAATCATTTGTCGGCTCATCCAATAATAAAACATTGGGTTGCTCCATTAATAATTTTAATAGGTAAAGACGTTTACGTTCGCCACCTGATAATTTATTAATTTGTGTACCATGTGAATTTAATGGGAAGAGGAAGCGCTCTAGCATTTGTGCTGCTGAATGATGCTCTCCATTGCCATCTACAATATCACTTGATGTTTCACGTACATATTCAATCATGCGTTGATTGCCGTCCATTTCAGGTAAATGCTGTGTAAAATGCGCAATTTTCACTGTTGAACCGACATCAATGACACCTGAGTCAGGCTGTAATTTACCTGCCATCATATTAATTAAGGTAGATTTACCTGCACCGTTCGGCCCGATAATACCAATACGGTCACCTTGTTGTAATAAGAAGGAGAAGTCAGTTACTAATTTTTTATCACCGAATGCTTTTGAAATATTAATCCCTTCGACAACCTTTTTACCTAGACGAGTTGTTGCAATATTCATCTCTAGTGAAGTATTGTCATTGTCTTTTTGAAGTGATTCTGATAAATCATCAAAACGTTGGATACGTGCTTTTTGTTTAGTCGAACGTGCTTTTGCTCCACGACGAATCCATTTTAATTCGGCACGGAAACGGTTGCGTTGTTTGGCATCTGTAGAAACCTGCATTTCTTGGCGAATGGCTTTTGCTTCTAGGAAATCACCGTAGCTACCTGTGTGTTTATACAATGTTTTATCTGCAATTTCAAAAATATGTGTAGAAACTGCATCTAAGAAGTAACGATCATGGGTAATGACAATAACAGCACCTTTTAGACGTTTGACCATATCAGTTAACCATTCTGTTGACTCAACATCTAAATGGTTGGTCGGTTCATCTAATAGGAATAAATCAGCCGGTTCAATCAAAGTTTTCGCTAGAGCCACACGTTTTTGCTGACCACCTGACATCCCTGCTACTTCGACATCAAATTCGTTGATGCCTAATTTAGTTAAGGCTGTTTTTGCTAAGGCATTGACATCCCACGCATCTGTTTCAGTCATTTGTTGTTGCAGTGCAAACATTTTTTCTTGTAATTTTTCTGACGCAGGCTCAGCTGCTAATTGACGAATTGATTCTTCATATTTACGGTTTAACTCAAGCATTGGTGAATCACCTTGGAATACAGCCTCTAAAACCGAAATCCCTGCTTCAAATTGTGGATCCTGTGGCAAATATGAAATTCGGTATTTATTTGGATGATCTAAATCAATTGAATCGGCATATTGTTTTCCAGCTAAAATCGCTAACAATGTAGATTTACCCGTACCATTGATACCGATTAGGCCCGCACGATCTCCTTCAACGATTGTAAATTCAATGTTTTTAAATAATGTTTTTTCTCCAACAGTTTTAGTACAGTTTGATACGATTAAATGACTCATATTTGCCCATCTCTCTCACTTTTTAATTGGTCGATAAATTCCACCATGAATTGGTGACGACCTTGTGCTAACGCTTTTCCTTTAGCGGTTTTCATTAAATCTTTTAGTAAAAATAATTTTTCATAGAAATGTGTCACACTTGCTGTAGATTTTGAATGGTATTCCTTCTCCGACATATCCATACGAATTTCTTCGGCATCATCGTATAAAGGCCGCCCTTTTGCTCCACCAAATGCAAAAGTTCTGGCGATTCCTACAGCTCCCAATGCATCTAAGCGATCGGCATCTTGTACAATTTTAGCTTCAATTGTCGTCGTAGGCATTTCATTTCCACCACTAAATGAAACGGAAGCAATTACTTCTTTAATATGTAATTCTTCCTCTGGCGTTAAATTCAGTGCGCGTAAAATTTTTTCTTCATTTGATTTATCTTTCGTATACTTTGGATCGCTCACGTCATGTAACAATACTGCTAATTCAATAACTTCGCGATTGGCTTGTTCCTCGGTCTCCATGATGGCACGTGCATTCATTAATACACGTTCTATATGTTGAAAGTCGTGGCTTGCATCAAACTGATCATAAATTTCTTTTACAAGCTCCTGACATTTTTCTATTTTATTCATTTACCTAAACCTCCATTATGCTTCATTTTTACAATAAAGCAAAGTCTATTATCTATTATACCGATAAATGTACCTTATTTAAAAGAATCATTACATTCTCTATTTCCAAACGCACCATAATCTACTAGAATAAAGAGAGAGACAGTGCAAACTGCTCCATTCTCTAACTCATGAATTTGTACTATTTCATGTACTTATTTCTTTTTGGAAAAGACTCATGTAGTAATCGGATTCAAAATATAATCAAAAGAGGCGAAGATCATGCACAAACTAGCACAAGAGTTAAATACTACGATTCAAAATGAAAATCCACATGTCTTTGATATGCTTTCAGGAATCGGTAAAGAAATGTACTTCCCAACTGAAGGTATCTTAAGCCAATCTGCTGATGCCAAAACTAAGGCTCACAAATACAATGCGACAATTGGTACAGCTATTGAAAATGGTCAACCGATGCATTTAAAGGTTATTCAAGATACACTTTCTGCATATAATCCATCTGATTTATACCCATATGCACCACCTGCTGGTAAACCTGAACTACGTAAAGAATGGCGTAAAAAAATGTTAGTTGAAAATCCATCTGTGGAAGGTCAAACATTTAGTAACCCAATCGTTACGAACGCACTTACACACGGCTTAAGTATTACAGCTGATTTATTAGCTGATGTAGGCGATAGCCTAATTATTCCTGACCAAAACTGGGAAAACTACGAAATGGTCTTCGGTATTCGTCGTGGAGCAAAAATTGTTACATATCCTCTTTATAATGAAGCAGGTACATTCAACGCAGATGCGCTACGTGAAGCTATTTTCGCACAAAAAGAGCATGGTAAAGCTATCGTTCTTTTAAACTTCCCGAACAACCCTACTGGATATACACCCAATGCTGCTGAGGGCGCTGCGATTGTTCAAGCCATTTTAGATGGTGCAAATGCAGGCATTAATGTAGTCGCTATTACGGACGATGCTTACTTTTCATTATTCTTTGAAGACTCATTACATGAATCTTTATTTGGGGCTTTAGCCAATATTCATGAGCGCGTATTAGCTGTTAAAGTAGATGGCGCGACAAAAGAAGAATATGTTTGGGGCTTCCGTGTAGGCTTCATTACATTTGGTCAAAAATCAGAGAAATTACTTGCTGCTTTAGAAGAAAAAACAAAAGGAATTATTCGTGCAACTGTTTCATCATGTGCACATCCTTCACAAACTTTCGTCTTAAAAGCACTTCAAAGTCCTGAATTCAATCAACAAAAACAAGAAAAATTCGATATTATGAAAGGCCGTGCCAACAAAGTTAAAGAAGTATTAGAATCTGGCAAATACAATGATGCATGGGATTACTACCCATTCAACTCTGGTTACTTCATGTGTCTAAAATTAAAAACTGTCGATGCTGATCAACTTCGTTTAACTGCACTTGAAAAATTCGGTGTAGGGACAATTTCATTAAGTGAAACAGATCTTCGTGTTGCTTTCTCTTGCATTGAAGAAGAAAATATCGAAGAATTATTTAACTTAATCTATGGTGCTGTCAAAGCCGTAGAAAAAGCACAAGGTATTTAATAAGGAATTGCATCTATTTTTAAAACCATCTTTTGCGAGAATTTCTCGTATAAAGATGGTTTTTTTGTATTAAAATCTAGCGTGCTCTCTAACTCGTGCTCTCATTTCATAGGGAAATAGATAGAATCAATTAAATAATCTTTCAAAGTTTAATAAACTAGCGACTAATGACATATAAATTATAAGATTTACTGTAAAAATAACTATAGCTCTCCCCCGAAATTCATACCATTTGTTTATTTTAGTGGACGAACCGTTTAAGTAAGTGAGTTAAAAGGTAAAGGAAGGAATAGTATGTACTTTTAAAGGAGCGGTTTTTATGGATTTATTTACATTTCCACTGAATAGCTTTTCTCCCATAGATGAACAAATTTATATTCAAATACGTAATCTAATTGTGGAGCATAAATTAGATGGCATAACAGAGCTTCCTTCTGCACGAGAATTAGCGATTCATTTAAAACAATCACAAGCTGACATATCAAGTGCCTATCGGCAATTAGAAATTGAAGGGTATGTGACGAAAAAAGACAATATTTTCTCCTTATCCACAATAGAAAATGAAACAACAGCCCAAACTAATTATTCTAGTACGTATAAAGTAGATGAAAAACATTTTCAGTATGATTTTATACCTAATATCGTTGATCAACAGCATTTTCCGATTGATCGCTGGAATGACTGTTTAAGAGAAGCTTCTCTTAACCCGATGATTTACGCGGAAAGTGATGTGAATGGCGAACCCTTGATTAAACAAGCTTTAGTGGCACATTTTTCAACACATCGAAACATCTCCGTCTCTGAAGCAAATATTTTTATCGGTAGTAGTATTCAAACCTTGCTCATACGCCTGGGCATGTTTTTAAAAGAAAAAGATTATTTTAACTCTTTTATTATTGAAAATCCCGGTAACAGAAGCTCGTACAATATTTTTAAATCCCTTGGTTATACAACCTCCTCTTACCGCGTCACACCAGAGAAACACAATATTGATGAAATCCCTGAGGAACGGGCATTACTCTATTTGACACCATCACAGCAACAACCACTAGGTATCACATTACCTGTCGAACAACGTTTCCAATTAATCGCGTGGGCTCAACGTAATGACTCGCTTATAATTGAAGACGATAATGATTCAGAATTTCGATACAATGGTCGAAGTATTACACCGATGGCATCCATGAATAGTGGGCATGTTGCTTACATTGGCTCCTTTTCACGTTCATTTCTTCCTTCTTTGCGCGTAGCTTATTTACTCTTACCTGATCGATTTGTCGAAGAATATCATGCGCATAATAAAAATTTTGAGCAAAGTTCCTCTTCCATTGCACAAATTGCTGTCGCTAATTTTATAAAAAAAGGGTATATGAATGAACATTTCAAAAAAATGTTGGCTATTTATGAACAAAAAATGACCGTTTTGGCAACCAAGATTTCGACTACTTTTCCATCAACAGTAAGCACCTATAGTGATGATTCAGGGCAGTATTTATTGGTGCAACCGAATAATGGCATGACGGAGGAACAGTTGATTGACAGTGCGAGTAAATTTAGTGTGCGAGTCTATCCGAGCTCAGTATTCTTTTTAGAAGGGCGTAAAGCGAGCGCACCCATTATCTTACTTGGCTTCGGTCGACTTTCGCGTCCAGAAATCCTAACGGGGATTGAACGCTTAGCAAAAGCTTGGTTTGATGAATAAAAGCCTCCTTGTTTTTTGAACGGTTCCGCAGCTAGTGACGAGTGAATCGTTTACTAGTCACTACTTGCGGAATTTTTCACTTTCACACCCAGTTACCTCGCTACTCCTTTAAAAACATATAAAAAGATGACAGCGGAAAATCATCCACGTCATCTTTTTTATTATTTACGTTAAATTTCTACTGAGCTCCTTTATGGATTTTTAGCGTCGATAAAGAAATTCTTTAATTTTCTGTTCATTATTCTTCGCATGATTGTATCCCATTTGGTGACTTTCTTTCATTTTCTCCACGTCTTTTTCAAAGCTATTTAACGCCTCATCTGGTCGGAATACAATTGCTTTCCCTTCTCTTTCTAAACGTTCACATAGCTCCATTGAGCGATTATAATGCTCTACTCTTTTTTCCATGGCTTCCACAAGTTTCGGATATTTTTTTCGCAATAAACGCATGACAAATTGAGTTTTTTTATCCATTTCCTTGCGGTACCCTTTTGGACGCGTCAGTACAATAATATGCTTATCATAGCCTTCATCAATGGCTTGCTGAATAGGAACTGGCTCTGACAGTCCACCATCATAGTACGGAATATCATTTATCTTAATTTCAGGGAATACGACAGGAATCGCACAAGTTGCACGTAACATCGTACAGTTCTTATCTAATTCAATGCCATTCATGTATTCCACTTCACCTGTATAGGCATTGGTTACACCATATTTTAATACGCCCTGATACTTATAGTAGGTGTCCCAATCGAATAAATCCAATTGATTTGGCACAATATTATACGAAAAATCTAAACCAAATAAGCTTCTCTCTTTCAAGAAATTTCGTTTACCAATATAGCGTTTATCATGACGATAATTTGTAAACACACGTAAAGTTCGTTCTTTTTGCTTCGATACATAGGAAGCCGCATTTATAGCACCTGCTGAAATAGCAACTATATAGGGCATCATTATATTTTCATCTAAAAAATAATCAAGAACACCTGCTGTATAGACACCTCTGAACGTGCCTCCTTCTAAAATTAAACTCGTTCCTTCAATAGTCAAATATTCCATCATTACACTTCCTTTAATTCGTTCCTTTCATTGTACACTAGAATTGAAAGGCTATTTTAGAAAAACGATGGATTCCTGTCCCAAATTTCGCCAAATCATTTGTACGGATATAATCGATTGCTTCCTGTACTTCAACGAAAATGGAAGGGTTTAATCCGAGTTTATTGTGAGAACCGTATATTTTATGTACGTTTTCTAGCTGGCTTATCCGCTCTAATGAATTCATTAAATCACTCGGAGAAGTAGATGGATAAAAGGCATAAATTGGTGCCTCTACATACAATAGATCCCCTGTAAATAAATAGCCCGTTTGCTTTTCAAAAATACATAAATGTCCGGGTGAATGTCCGGGTGTATGTAAGACTTGAACTTCCCTATTTCCTAATTGAATGACATCTTGGTCTTGCAAAACCAGACTTGCTGGGCCTGTATAAATTGTATAATTTTCTATACGAAATTCCTCTGGTAAAGGCTTCGTGCAATCTCTGATTACATCTCTTTTCACATCTTCTAATGAACGCCCGGGAATCCCATTTTCTAACCAATCCACTTCTGCTTCATGAACATAATGTGTGCAAAATTCATGATGTCCTCCTATATGATCTGTATGGATATGCGTTGTACAAACAATGATCGGTAGGTCTGTATATGTATCCACTACTTTTTTTAGAGAACCTATCCCTAAACCTGTATCAATTAACAAAGCACTGTCTGTTCCAATCAATAAAAAGGAATGTACTTTTTCCCAATGTCCCCATTCACTTATTGCAATTGTGTTGGCATCAATTGGCGTTACCGTAAACCAATCACTCATTTTCCCACCATCCTAAATTATCCACCTCTAGTTTCTACCTAATTATACGCATTCGTATTATAGCGCAAAGACTTATCGACCATTTTGAGCATAAGCCTTTAACCAACCATTTAACTGCTTCCTATTTTTAAAAACAACGGAATCCACTGTAGCATGTTGCAATTGTTTGCTAATATTTTGCTTCGAATGTTGGTTAAATGTCCAAACATATTTTAAAAATGCCCAGTCCAATTTTTCCTCACAAGAATCCCCCATGTCTTCTCGCGTCGTTCCACGATAGCGTAAATAACGCTTCACTACACCTTTCACACATGTGATACGAGAATAGTCGAGAAAAATGACGAGGTCGGCATAGGATAAGCGCAGTTCTAATGTTGAATCAAAATTTCCATCAATAATCCATCTTGATTGCTTCAACTCATGCGTTAGTTCTTCTATAAATAAAGCCCGGTCTTTTTGTTCCCAATTTGGTAGCCAAAAAAGACGATCTAAATGTACAACTGGCAAATTAGTCAATGTTTGCAATTGTCTACTCAAAGTCGATTTACCTGAGCCACTACAGCCTATAATTAAAATTCTTTGATGCATGCAGCTCATCCTTTAGATAAATAGTTTTAAACGTTTCATATGGAGATAGACCCCTTGAAAATCATCAATAAATTGTTCGATACAATAAAACCTTAGTGCGGTAATAAACTTCATCCCTACTTCATTTCCTGCCTCCATATTTATCGTAATACTTTTTAAATCAGGAAAATTTTTTTCAACTTGCTTAACTAAGTGTGTACCAACTTTTTGTCTATGATACGTTTTTACTATATATATAGCCATCAGTTCACTATTCCCTAACTTATCGAGTTTAGTGAAATTAATATAGCCTATTATTCTTCCATCTATTTCTGCTACATAAAATTCTGAGCTTTTCATTCGTTGTTGTAAACGCATCGTACCATAAGATAATTCTAAAAAATCCAGTTGAACTTCTAGTGGTAAAAGTGATTCATACGTATCCTTATAACTTAAAGAGGCAATTTTCTGAACTATTGCAATATCTTCTATTTTCATTTGACGAATCTTCAAATCCACAACCCCCAAACTATACCAATTATACATATTTTATACATATAAAATCAATTTTATTTCATTTAAAAAACAATATTTTCACCAATAAACCGTTATTCCAAGTTATTCACTAATTAAACGATGAAAAATGTTCATAAACACCTAAACAAATCATTTAAGCCAATCTTTATCACCAGAAAAAGACGGTTTCCTATTTGCTGATGGACAAATTTCTTCTCTGCTCCTTATAAAACCATCACCTATTTATCATCAAAAAAGAGGTGATATACATTTAGCTACAATGTGTATCACCTCTCATTAAATCCTATATAACTTTATTTTTATACTTAGAATAAACCGATGGCTTGACCCTGTTCATCAATATCCATACGAAGAGCGGCTGGTTCTTTCGGAAGCCCTGGCATTGTCATCACATCACCAGTTAGGCATACTAAGAATTTCGCTCCTAATTTTGGAATTACTTCTCGCACCGTTACCGTGAAGTTTTCTGGTCTACCTAATTGATTTGCTTGGTCAGTTAAAGAGTACTGTGTTTTTGCCATACAAATACTTAATTTATCCCACCCATTATTTTTGATTTCAGCGATTTGTTTTTTCGCTTGGTCTGTGAATACAGCTCCTGCTCCGCCATATACTTTTTGTACAATTGCATTCACTTTTTCTTCAATAGAATCCTCAATATCATAAATCGTGTGGAAGTTATTCGGTTTTTCTAAAATAGCTAACACTTGTTTTGCTAAGTCTAGGCCACCTGCTCCACCTTTTTCCCACACATTTGTCAATGCCATTGCGACGTTATTGTCCAGACACCATTTTTCAATCGTTTGTACCTCTTCTTCTGTATCCGTGATAAAGCGATTTAAAGCAACTACAGGCTCAATCCCAAAAGCGCGCACAGTGTCCACATGTTTAGCTAAGTTTTCAATACCTGCTAAAATAGCTTGTGGATTTTCATTTTGTAGTTCTTTTTTGTTTACGCCACCATGCATTTTCAATGCACGTGCCGTAGCTACAATAACAACTGCGTCTGGATGTAAATCGCCTTGTACCGATTTAATGTCCATGAATTTTTCTGCGCCTAAATCTGCTCCAAATCCGGCTTCAGTTACAACAATATCAGCCAATTTACGCGCTGTATTTGTTGCTTGAATTGAATTACAGCCATGTGCAATATTCGCAAATGGTCCCCCATGAATAATTGCTGGTGTTCCTTCAATTGTTTGCACAAGATTTGGTTTAAATGCGTCTTTTAACAATAATGTTAAAGCACCTTCCACTGCTAAGTCTTTCACAAAAACAGGTTGTTTATCGTATGTATAACCGATAACAATTTGAGACAGGCGTTTTCTTAAATCATTATAATCTTTTGCTAGGCAAAAAATAGCCATAATTTCCGAAGCCACTGTAATATCAAAGCCGTCTTCACGTGGAACGCCTTGTGCTGGGCCACCTAAACCAACGATTACATGGCGTAAAGAGCGATCATTCATATCTAGCACACGCTTCCACAAAATACGGCGTGGATCGATATTCAATTCGTTTCCTCTATGGATATGATTATCTATAAATGCAGCTAACGCGTTATTAGCTGTTGTAATTGCATGTAAGTCTCCTGTGAAATGAAGATTAATATCATCCATAGGTAATACTTGTGCATAGCCACCACCCGTTGCGCCACCTTTAATTCCCATTACTGGTCCTAAAGACGGTTCACGTAGAGCAACCATTACTTTTTGATTCAATTGCTGTAGTGCATCTGATAAACCAACAGTCACTGTTGATTTTCCTTCTCCAGCAGGCGTTGGGTTAATAGCTGTTACTAAAACAACCTTTGCTTCTGTGGTTAAATGTGTTAATTGAGTCGTATCAATTTTCGCTTTGTACTTGCCATACAATTCAAGCGCATCTTCAGGAATGCCTACTTTATTGGCAATTTCTGAAATATGAGTCATTGTAGAATTCAAAGCGATTTCTAAATCTGTTAATGGTTTTGTGATTTGTGTCATTTCTATACCCCTTATCTATTATCAGAATTATCTTTACCTTACTACACTTATGGAATAGCTTCAAATCTAAATTAGTCTTTTTGTGAGAATTTTAAGTTTTTTCATTTTCATAAGCATATATACTTTCTTTTGTTTGAAAAAATATGCATAAAAGCAGAAAAATCCCGATGAATTGACAATATTTTTCGAATCATGCTATAGTTTATTCATCATGTATGAATAATGATACTATTTTTGCTTTTGGAGATTTGCGAATGGAGGAATTGACATGTATCGTGGAAAGGTTAAATGGTTTGATACAGTAAAAGGCTACGGATTTATCGAATCTGAGAATGGTGATGATGTCTTTGTTCACTTTACTGGTATCGTTGGTGAAGGCTTCAAAAACTTAGAAGAGAACCAAACGGTTGAATTTGAAATTGTTGAAGGAAATCGTGGACCTCAAGCTGCACATGTAACTGTCATTCAACCATAGTATATTTTTTAAACTACAACTACTATAAATGATAAAAGAGGATGTGCATTAATCATGCACATCCTCTTTCTTTTGTTAAATATATTTTTTGTTAGTTTTCCTCTTCTTCAGAAGAAGATTCTTCCTGTAACTTTTCAACTTTTAATACATCAATACGAACGATTTGATGGTTGTTAATTTCAGTAGCTGTGAAAACAAAATTTTCATATTGGAATTTTGCGCCCACAACACCTTCTTCATTATTTGCCATAAACCAACCGCCCACTGTATCAACATCATCATCATTAATTGTAAGTCCAAGAATGTCATTGATTTCACTTAATAGTAATTTACCACTAACATTATAATGGCCTTCACCTAACTTATGATGTTCTGGCAATTCATCCGCATCAAATTCATCACGGATTTCGCCAACAATTTCTTCGATTATATCTTCGATTGTGACAAGGCCTGATGTGCCTCCATATTCATCCAATAGGATGGCCATATGAATTCTTTCTACTTGGAATTTAATTAGTAAATCACTAATTGGTATTGTTTCAATTACTTGAATGACTGGCTGTACATAGCGTTCTACCTCATGTGTTCTTGTGTCCTCACTACGAATCATTTCTGACAGAATTTGTTTCATATTTACAATCCCAATAATATGATCTTTATCACCATCATATACTGGATAACGCGTATATTGTTCAATATTCATCTGTTCAAAAATTTCTTGAATCGTTACCGTTTTATCAAAACTACTAATTTCAGTACGAGGTACCATCACTTCTTTTGCAATTCGATCATCAAATTCAAAAATACGGTTCATATAATTGTATTCAGAAGGATTGATTTCTCCACCCTTTAAGCTATCTGACATAATCATACGTAATTCTTCTTCACTGTGTACTTCTTCATTTTCTGACATCATTTTTAAACCGAATGCTTTTGCTAATAAGCGTGCAGAACCATTTAATATTCTAATTGGTACATACATAATTGTATAAAAAGCAATGATTGGTCCAGAAATAGCTAATGTCACCTGCTCGGCTTTTTGAATAGCTAATGTTTTAGGAGCAAGTTCTCCAACAACAACATGTAAAAACGTTACTACACCAAATGCAATAATGAAGGAAATGATCGAAGCTCCCTGTCCATGTAACCCGACTAACTCAAATAATGGGTGCAAGATTCTTTCAACAGTAGACTCACCAACCCATCCTAAACCTAGGGCAGTAATTGTAATACCTAGCTGACAAGCAGATAAGTATTCATCTAAATGAGAAATTACTTTTTTAGCACGCTTCGCTGCGACGTTCCCTTCACTAACTAATTGATCAATTCTTGTAGAGCGTACTTTTACAATTGCAAACTCTGATGCTACAAAGAAAGCTGTAAAAGCAATTAATAATACAAATAAAACAAGTTTTATGGCTATCTCAACGTCCAAATATGTCCTTTACAATACATTCCTACTTTCGTACTGTAAAGAATTCACCTCCCAAATTTAATATACTTTAAATTTATACGATTTTTACTAAAAAAAGCAATTTAAAACCATGCCTTTACTTAATTTTAAAAAAGAATTCCACTACATTTTAAACATTATTTCGACATATTTTATAAATGTATAAT
>JAGHSJ010000273.1 GCA_018065935.1 Candidatus Kurthia equi | reverse complement strand
ATAGTTATTTTTAAACACACGATTAAAATATTTAAGGAAGATGAAAAATTACAAATATGGATGTATCGTTTTTTGGAAAAATACATAAAAAAACAGTAGAGGAGCTGAAAAGCCCTCTACTGTTTTTAGGTACATGCGAATTAATTATAATCATATTCATGCGGATAAGTTTTTTTCTTCTCGACAGAATCAATTCAATAACTATCTCCTGAAATAACGATGGTATAGGTTTTCTTATAGCCGTAGTCAATCGAAATATCCTTGTGACTATAGAAGCTATCCTCTTCCGACGTATTGAATTTAAAGGTATTTTCATCGAGTACGACTAAATCTAAAAGTTCATTCGTATGATTATTAATAGAGTCATTTTTCACGAATTTATTGAAAAAGCCCTGGTATTCGGCTTCTAAAGCAGTTCCTGGTACGACATAATTGACCGTTGCGTTATAGACGTGATTAGTAACATCTGATTCATAGGCGGAACGGAAGGGGGCACCATGCCAACGGTGAATAGCAATATCAGCTATGAACGTGAGGAAGCTGTTTTAGAATCTAACCCGAGTGGAACCGATATTTTTGTACCTGAAAGTAAACAAGCGAAAATTATCGATATGCTGACAGTTACAAAAAAACAAGCCTTGCTAGATGGGGCATTAATGTATGATTATTTAATGACAAATCAATAAAATAAAAACCAGTAGATGAGTTAAAAATGCGTCTACTGTTTTTTTAATCGGCTAAAACGACGTGTTGAAGTATTGTAAATCATTCGTGAATTTATCAAAGAAAAAGAAATAAATGATGATATACAGTACAAGGAATGATGCTAGTGTAATGAGGTAGCACACAAATTTATCTAATGTATAGTCCGTTTTCAAGGTAGAAATCACCACATAAAGAGGGACAAAGAAAATAAATAGTGAAGACACCAAATAAAGAATAATGGAAGCAAGAATCAGGCTATTTAATAGAAGCAATACAAGCGTTAAGGCGAAGCCAGCAATAACATAGGCATTATATGCGCCTAATTTTGTCACTGCTTCCTTCCAAGATGTGAGTGTACCCATTGATTTCGCCAATAGGAAAGTGAGAGCAATCGACAACACATAGACAATTCCCATCAGCAACAGCATACGGAAGAATACACCGAAACCTAAGGAATCAAATGAACTGTCCAATGCAAAAAATGCACTAAACGAATTGTCTATGGCTGAAAAGGTTTTATTGAGCAACCAAAATGGCGTAATCACCCAGAGTAAAAGAGCAATAATAGTGGAGATGAGCCCTAGCTTGAAATTTCCGATATCTGTATTCTTTGAAGGTGCCTTTAAGCAAGCGACAAAATAGCCCCAATAACCTTGTATTTTTTCTTTATAGGCGTCGGCTGTAGGATTTGGTTTAGCTGCACTTCGATACGCATTTTGTTGTTGCTGTTCATGTGTCGAAGACGGTCTAGGTGGTTCTTCATAGGCTGTTTGATGAGCCGACGGATAGATTTCTTCCTTTTTATCAAAATCCTCAGTTGCATGATTTTTTTTAGCTGTATTTAGTGGAGGCGGAGAATTTTCAAATGGTTGTTTTTCTTCAAGTTCACCTAACTTTTCCTCCGAAGCAATCGTCGCGTGATCTTTAGCTGTGTCCTCTAGTGGTGTTGTATAGAGTACTTCATTATCGTCTACTGAATTTTTAGTAATGGCATCATTGGGGTCAGCAGGGAAAGTCTCTTTTTTATCAGCTGATGCTCCCACATTTTCAATAGTAGCAGCTTGAGCTGAAACTTCCTTCAGCGATGCCCCACAAGCTCCGCAAAAATTGCCTACCTCTTGTTTTAACCCACAATTTGGACAAATAATCATATGAAAGTCTCCTTTGGAAATCCTGTATTTTGAAATTATTGTGTAGCAGTAATTAAATAACTATCCCCTGAAGTAACTACGGTATAAACTTTTGTTACATCGTAATCATGCGTTGCACCGAGATTATCACTAGATGAATAAATGGCGCGGGAAGTAAAGCGGAATGTAGTGTCATTAACCGCCACTAAGTCAGACATCGTATTATTTCCAGTCGTAATAGAGCTTTCATATTTCACATTTTTAGGATTTTCAAAGAAAGAGAGTAATTCTTTAGCTGGCTTCGAATTTTCTGCAACATACTGTCTCGTATAGTTAAATTCGTGGTTATTATAATCTTCCACGTAGGCAGCACGATAATCATGATAAAAAGTTTCAATCGCATCATAATTTTCATCTGCCAGTTGAATTAACGACTGTTTCTTTTCAATGGCAGCATTTTCTGCAGTGATATGTTTGAAGTCTAAGGTGATTTCCTCGCGATCCACTTTGACAATATCCGTTTTATATTCAATAGCGCCTTCTTTTATTTTGGCTTGAACTTTCACAGAGCCATCTAATTTTAGCGGGCCAATTTTATTCATCTCATAGATGGATTTTTTCGTTGATTTATCATTAATGTATAAAATAGCATCCTCGTCATTGGATGAAATCGTGGCATAATCGGCTTCGATTTCCAAATCATAGACAAATTCATTTTGACTGGCTTAGTCATCTACTTTCATTTCACCTTCAAATGGCAATTTGCCAAAGGAGGATTTGATAACCGCATCCCACGCGTAAGTCCCGGGTAAGAAATCGCCAATAAATGTTGTAGAGCCTTCCGTTAAATCAACCGTTTTTCCAACTGTTTTAAATTGCACATCACTAATTGAGTTGGACACTTCTACACGCATGGGAACTGCCTCAAACTTCACTTTTTGATAAAGCCCACCAAGAATTTTTTCCGCAGATACTTTTATAATCGTATTGTCTTCCGTATCTAAAACAGGTGCGACATTATCCTCGCTTGTTACTGATTTAGCGAGTAAACTCAGCGTCTCACGAATATTGCTCCAACCCTGCTCTTCGATATAGTGATAAAAGCCCTCATCATCTGCCTGCGTTTTCTTATCATACGTAAAATGCTGTAAGAAAGCTTTTTTGTTCTCTTTTTGGAAGTCATTGTCCATCGCTTCAATCGTTTTTTCTGGATTTAAAAGGGATTTAATTACTAAATGTCCGGCAATTAATAAAATCACAACTGCGATTGCTGTGATTAATGGCCATTTTTTCTTTTTAGAATTAGCTTGTTTTGTCTCCATCTCCGAGGCCGCTCGCATCTGCTCCTCATGACTTGGCTCTTTTCCTCTAGCTACCATTCGCTCTTCTGCGCGCGTCACTTTTTAGTGGATGGTTGACCCGTTTCTGGTGGTATTTTAGGAAATGGCTGTCCACAATCTGTACAAAAAACTGTTGTATCATCATCCGTTTTCTTTCCACAGTTTGTACAAAATTTCATCTAATCCCTCCTCTTCATCATATGTAGAGATAGACATAGACATAATGAACTTATGTCCAAAAAAGTCCAACTCTATATAATTTAGCCTATAAAAATATCTTTAAACACATACTAGAGGAAAGTAGTATTTTTTCTAAAAATTTGTAAGTAGTTTGCCATTACAAGCAATCCTCGCATTATGTCCGATTAGATAAAGGAAAAAAACCATTCAAAAAATAGGTATTATGGATTGATATTCTAATCAGTTTATAAACTATGTAATCATTTATGGTGTTTTTTGAAAATGACTATTAATTAACTAGTAGAC
>JAGHSJ010000020.1 GCA_018065935.1 Candidatus Kurthia equi | reverse complement strand
ATTTATATGTAAATTTACTCAATATTTTACCTGTATTTTCTTGAAAAATGCATTGCACCCTATATTTACGATTCCACGATTTGAAATTTTTATCTATGTAGCATATTATTAAACTACTCAACATTTTTTAAAAATAACAGGAGGTGTAATCTTTACTCTCCCCCTCATTCGGGTCAGGAGTAAAGGAAGTCTTTGGACATAGCCATACGGTTGACAGCATTCGCTGTCTTGATCGCATGTTCTGCATATTTCGTAGCTACAGAGTTCTCTATAGTAAAAGTCAGAACAACTAGAATTGATCAGCTCATCGCTGAAGGTAACAAGAAAGCTTCAAAAGCAAAAAAAGTAGTTTCCAGCTTAGATGAATATTTATCAGCATGCCAATTAGGTATCACGATTACTTCACTAGGACTTGGTTGGTTAGGTGAAGAAACGATTAGTATGTTGTTAAAACCTCTATTCGATTTACTTCCAGTAGAAAATAGTGTAACAACATTTATTTCATTCATTATTTCATTCTCTATCGTGACATTTATTCACGTTGTAGTTGGTGAACTAGCACCTAAAACACTCGCTATTCAAAAAGCAGAGGCAGTTGCAATGACAACTGCACCATCATTAATCGTTTTCCATAATGTTATGTATCCTTTCATCAAGCTGTTAAACTCTTCAGCGAATGGATTAGCTGCATTATTCGGTATTCGTGGCGCAAAAGAATCTGTCGCTATGACAGAAGAAGAATTAAGAATAATTCTTTCTGATAGTCTTAAAGGCGGAGAAATTAACCAATCCGAATATAAATATGTAGACAATATTTTTGATTTTGATGATCGCCTTGCGAAAGAAGTTATGGTTCCTCGTACTGAAATTGTAGGTATTGATAAGGATTTAACTTTAAAAGAAGTATTTGAATTTATGGGTGTCGAGCAATATACACGTTATCCCATTATCGATGGCGACAAAGACCATGTTCTTGGATTAGTAAATATGAAGCATTTATTGACTGCTTATATTCGTAATCCCGAATTAAATGGTTCAAAACCCATCACTTCATTTATGCGACCAGTAATACGCGTATTTGAAACGGTTCCTATTAGTGACTTATTACTAAAAATCCAACGTGAACGTATCCATATGGCCATTCTTATGGATGAGTATGGTGGTACATCCGGTCTCGTAACAATAGAGGATATTATTGAAGAAATCGTTGGTGATATTCGCGACGAATTTGATGCAGATGAAATCCCTGAAGTTCGTAAAGTTGCCGAAGGACATTTTATTATCGATGCTAAAATGCTGTTGGAAGAAGTGAACGATTTCTTACATATCAACATTGAAGATGATGATATTGATACAATCGGTGGTTGGTTTATGACTCAAAATTTCGACGCAAAACAAGGAGAAAAGATCACTGCTTGTGGCTATGATTTCATAGTCAAAGAGTTAGATGGTCATCATCTGATTTATTTAGAAATTATCAAAGTTACTGATGCAAATTCTTCCGAAGAAGATTCTACTGTAACTGATTAAACAAACGAAAACAACGTTACATCAAAATTGATGTAACGTTGTTTTCTTATGGATTGAAGTTTTTCAGGAGGGAAACAATTTGAACCAATATGAAAACTTACGCAAAGGGGAAAAAGGGGCTTGGGTGAGTATTGGGGCTTATATTATTTTAAGCTTTGCAAAATTACTCGTTGGTTATTTCGGTCATTCCACAGCGCTTCAGGCCGATGGATTAAATAATACCACTGATATCATTGCCTCTGTTGCTGTATTAGTTGGCTTACGCATTTCACAAAAACCACCTGATGGAGACCATGCCTATGGTCATATGCGTGCTGAAACAATCGCTTCACTAATCGCTTCCTTCATCATGGCAGTTGTCGGTATTCAGGTGCTATTTAATGCAGGTAAAAACTTTTTTATAGGTAGCTATGTATCCCCTTCAAAACTTACAGCCATCGTTGCCATCATTTCAGGGATTATTATGTGGGGCGTCTATATGTACAATAATCGACTTGCTAAAGAAATAAATAGCAATGCGGTGAAAGCAGCAGCTTATGATAATCGTTCAGATGCCATTGTCAGTTTTGGTACAGCTATAGGGATTGGAGCGGCTATTTTAGGTTTTCCTATTATTGATACGCTTACGGCAATTATCGTTGGTATCATTATTTTAAAAACAGCTTATGAAATATTTGCTTCTAGCACACTCCAATTGACCGATGGCTTTGAGCATGAAGAAGTCAAATTACTCGAACAAGTGACAAGTGAAGTTGCTGGTGTTATAAAAGTACGTGACATTAAGGGCCGCTACCATGGAAATATTGCATTAATCGATTTAACAGTTACCGTTAATCCCGATTTGAATGTTTGGCAAAGTCATAAAATTACAGAGGAAATTGAAAATGCAATTAGCCTTCAAAAACCTTTCTCTGTCGTACTTGTGCATATTGAACCCGACGGCTTAGACGATCTACCAAAAAAATAGTTATTGACAAATAATTCTGTAAACTATACGATAAAGCTATCTTATAAAGAAAGAGTAGGTGAATGATTATGACAAATTCAAATTTAAACGCAATTGCGATCACATCGCACTCATTTGGTATGCATATAAACATTCACTGCTCCGTGCTATAATTTCCTGTAGCCTTCTTTAATTGTGCGGTTAGGTTTATTGCATCCAATTCGGTGCAATAAACCTTTTTTAATACCCACAAATATTGGAGGAACTTACATTGACATTACAATCTTTCGGCTTCAAAGAGCCTTTTATTTCACAAACAAACGAATTAGTAAAACTGCCAACATTCACTCATTGCATCGCTGGGCGAATTATTTTAGAACACAAACATAGCTATCGTGTAAAAACGGCACAAGGTGAATGGTTAGGGACAATTTCAGGAAACTTTGCATTTAACGCACAACTGCGTAAAGACTATCCTGCTGTTGGCGATTGGGTACTTGTTGAAAAAATGCCAGGCGAAGAAAAATGTATTATCCATAAGCTATTGGAACGCCAATCTGTTTTCTCTCGAAAAATGGCTGGCTTGGAATTAGATGAACAAATTGTTGCAGCAAACATTGATATTTTAATGATTGTTATGAGTTTGAATCATGATTTTAATGAACGTCGCTTAGAACGTTATATGACTGCCGCTTGGAACTCTGGTGCGACACCTATCATCGTTCTTACAAAAATGGATCTTTGCGAAGATGTTGAAGCATTTTTAGAAAAAACACAAAGCATCGCTTTCGGCGTAGATATTTATGCGATTAGCACACTCACTGGACATGGCGTAGAGCGCTTAACTCAACTGCTACAACCTAATAAAACTGCGGCACTCATTGGGTCTTCTGGTGTTGGAAAGTCCACATTAACCAATGCCTTAATTGAACAAGATAAAATGATTGTTCAAGGTATCCGAGAAGATGACTCTCGTGGTCGTCACACAACCACCCATCGTGAGCTTTTCAGCTTACCTTCAGGAGGAATCATTATTGATACTCCTGGCATGCGTGAATTGCAATTATGGGACACTGGCGATGCTTTAGATAGTAGTTTTTCAGATATTGACTCTCTCTCTGAGCAATGTCGCTTTAGAGACTGCTCGCACAAAAAAGAACCCGGCTGCGCTGTCCAACAAGCCATTAAAACAGGTGAACTAACGAATGAACGCTATGCAAGTTACTTGAAACTTCAAAAAGAAATTGCCTATATTGATAAAAAAATTAAAACTCAAGCAATTTTAGTAGAACGTCAGCAAAGTAAAAAAATGACCAAGCAATCTACTCGTCGAGAAAAAAATTTCGATAAATAAGCTTCTCTCGACTCTATTTCTTAACTGTTTATCCTAAAAAGCAGAAAGAGCTTTTAAAGTTCATAATAAAAGGTAGGACGCGCAACCAAATCGCGCTCCTGCCTTTTTTCTGTTCAAATAAAATGACATAAGCAACTTACTTATTTGATTTTTAATTATCAGTTAAGCCATATTTCACTGCATATAGTGCAGCCTGTGTACGATCTTGTACCTCAAGCTTTGTGAAAATATTTGAGATATGAGTTTTTACCGTTTTTTCGGTCACAAAGAGAGAAGAGGCAATCTCTTTATTGCTTTTTCCTTTTGTTAACTCGGCCAATACATCGCGTTCACGTCTTGTTAGTGGATGTAAAGTATGCGGTAAATTACTCATTGTGTCATGATTGATATCCAGCTGTGTCGTTACCTCTGGATGCATGCTATTTTCTCCAGCAATAATTTTACGAATGGTCGCCACTAATTCATCTGGTTCAATGTCTTTCAGCTGATATCCTGCTGCTCCTGCTTCAATCGCTGGAACGATATGATCGCGATCTGAAAAACTTGTCAGCATTAAAATGTGTATGTGAGGATATACAGACTTAATACGTCTCGTAGCCTCTATCCCATCCATAATTGGCATGACTAAATCCATTAGCACAATATCTGGCTGAAGGTTAGTCGCGAGTTCTACAGCCTCTTTACCGTTACTTGCTTCACCAATTACTTCTATATCCTTCTGTGTTTTCAAAAAAAATAATAAGCCTCGGCGAACGACATGATGGTCATCTGCTATTAATACTTTAATCATCCTTACTCCCCCTCACTAATACGGCAATCGAATTAAAATTTCTGTACCTTTTCCAATGTCACTTACCCAATCAATCGTTCCTCCAAGAGCCTCTGTGCGGTCGCGCATACTCTGCAAGCCCATCGAAGGTAGTTTCACAGCAGAGTCTACTGCAAAACCTCTTCCCTCATCTTTAATTACTAATAAAATATCGCTATGCGTCACGCGGATAATCATTTGAACTTTCTTACTCCCAGAGTGTTTTCGTATATTATTTAATGCCTCTTGTGTAATACGGAATAACGCCTCTTCTATTTTTGAAGGAAATTGAATGACGCCTGACACTTTGACATCCATCGTGATTCCTAACATTTCAGCATAGCCTTTAATTGCTTCTAATAAGCCTGTTTCCAACCCCTTTGGTCGGAGCTGCCAAATTAATGCACGCATTTCTGTTAAAGCTTCCTGTGTTAAAGATTGAATTTCCTTAAATGTTTCCTTTACAGAAGATTCATCTGTCATCTCTATACCTGCTCTAGAAGTCAATGTCACAGAAAATAGCAGTTGATTTACGGAATCATGTAAATCACGCGCTAGCCGATTTCGTTCTTGTACAAGTGCCATTTCCTGCTCCTGCTTCGTCAACATAATTCGTTTAATCGCTGAACCAATTTGAAAAGCGACAGACTCTAATAAAGCGAGTTCATCATCAGAGAAGCGCACTGTATTTGGCGAAGCCACATTCAGCAAGCCAAACTTTTCCACCCCCGATTGAAGTGGAACAGTTGCATGATGTGTAATGTTCGAAATTGCATCGTCAATATTTTTATTTGCTAATTCAATACGCTGACATTCAATAATGTTTGAGGCTCTCTCTAACTCATTATTATGAAATTTAGATAAGCACCAGCAACCACCCTTACATAAATATTGGCATTTATTTTGAGCTAATGTTTCGGGTAATCGCTCGTGTGCTACTAATTCATGATGCCGGCGGTCTTTAATTAAAAATATCCATCCTGTTTCAAAGGTTGTCCCATCTAATAACTTTTTCAAAGCCAGCTGAAGCATTGGCTTTACTTCCGTTTCTTCGTTTAAAAGCTCCGCAATTTCTTTCAATAAACCAATATTTGAATGATCTGCCTGTCGCAAGTGTAGCCCCCCTCTTCAACTATTAATTATATTGTACCCTTATTATAAATTTTCTCATACTGCAATACGCTCATACTTTGGACCCTACTTCAGGTAATTCCTAGAAGTTAAATTAGAAATAGTTGTAATTTATTTTACTTCCATTTCAATAATCGCTATACTCGAATAAACAATTACTCTAGAATTAGGAGAATTTCAATGACACGAAAAATTGAGTTTAGTTTACTTTTCATGTGGATTGTTTCCTTAGTTGCCCTGTTTGGCTCTCTATTTTTTTCGGAAATCATGCATTATGAACCATGTACATATTGTTGGTATCAACGTATTCTTATGTATCCACTTGTACTTATTATTGGAATTGCTTATCTGCAGCGTAATGCAAAAATTGCTGTAACAACATTAGTCTTTTCAATTATCGGTACATGTATAGCTCTATACCATTATGGTATTCAGAAAGTTCCTTTTTTACAAGACAACGCAGCTGCATGCGGTCGTGTACCTTGTACGGGCGCCTACATAAATTGGTTTGGCTTTGTGACCATTCCTTTTCTATCTCTACTCGCTTTTTTATTCATTTTAGGAACGAGCATGTATATTTTAAAAGCACTTAAGGAGGAAGTTTAATGGCTAACAATAAGAAGAAAAAAAATAACAACCACCCGCAAAAAAAGAAAAGTAATGCAGGTATCTTAATTGCGATTATTGCAATTATTGTTGTTATTTTTGGTGCACTTTGGTTTATTAATAATTCTTCAAACAAAGAAAAAACATCGAGTTCAACTCTATATGGTGATTATAAAATCAAAAACCAGTCGACTATTGATCAACTAGAAGATAAAAACTATCAAAATATTATACTACCAGATGAATTAGAGAAAAAAATTAAAAGTGGTGAAGGCGTATTTGCTTACTTCTTCTCACCTGAATGTTCACACTGCCAGGTAGTTACACCCAAATTAATGCCACTAGCTGAAAATGCAGATGTGGATATTAATCAATATAATATTTTAGAATTCACTCAAGGCTGGGATGAGTATTCAATTGAGGCAACACCTACACTTGCTTACTATAAAGATGGTAAAGAAGTAGGACGTATTGTTGGCGAACAACCAGACGAAAACTTTGAGAAATTCTTCGAAGATATGAAAAATCAATAAGAAAAACGATGAAGCCTAAAAACTTCATCGTTTTTTCTATTTATTCCATGCTATGCTTTATACATACATATAACAAAGGGGTTTTCTGTATGATTGGGACTTTATTTAACTGTGTAATGATTTTAATCGGCAGTACGGTCGGTAGCTTAATGAACAAAGGATTAAAGGAGCGTTACCAAACCATTCTTATGCAAGCGATGGGATTTGCCGCCGTTGCACTAGGGATGAATGCGATTGTTCAATACATGCCTAAAAGCGATGTTCCTGTACTATTTATTGTCAGTTTAGCCATTGGTGCTATAGTAGGAGAAAAACTAGATATTGAAAAACGCTTTAATTCATTTGTTGGTCGTTTTTCAAAAGGCCCGCTAGCACAAGGGTTATCAACAGCTATTTTATTATTTTGCATTGGTACACTTTCAATTTTAGGCCCTATTAATAGCGCCTTGCATGGGGATTACACATACCTTATTACGAATGGGATTTTAGATGGTGTCACATCTATGGTTCTTGCATCGACATTTGGCTTTGGCATTGCCCTATCGGCTATTGTATTATTTCTCTGGCAAGGATTTTTCTATGTTCTCGCCATTTTTTTAAATGACTTTATGACCGCTAATTTACTAACAGAAATCTCAATCATCGGAGGCATTTTGATTTTAGCTACAGGTTTAAGTATACTCGGTGTGAAAAATTTAAAAGCATTGAATATGCTACCGGCCCTTATCCTACCGCCCATCTATTTTATTATCCAAAGCTTTCTCTAAACTGAACCATACTTTATCTCGTATCAAATTCACTAAAAAAACTCGAGTTGCACTTATTTATGCACCTCGAGTTTTTTATTCAATCCTCTTATTTTTTAGTATTTAAAAGTTATCTGGATGTGAGCCAAATCGTTCATCACGATGTAGCGCATCAATTACAGCCATTTCTTCTTTTGTTAATTCAAAATCAAATACCTTTGCATTTTCTTCAATACGATGTGGTGTCACAGATTTAGGAATGACAATTAAATCATTTTGTAAATGCCAGCGAATGATTGTTTGTGCCGTTGATTTATTGTACTTTTCACCAATACGAGCAATCGTCTCATCTCCAAGCACCTTTCCACGTCCAAGTGGCGACCATGAAGTAATCGCGATATTATGTTTTTGCGCAAATGCACGATTCTCCGTCTGTGTTAAATATGGATGCAATTCAATCTGATTGACCATCGGTTTAATGTTCGCCTTCGCTAACAGCTGTTCTAAATGATGTGGCTCATGATTGGATACACCTGTTGCACGAATCAATTTTTCATCATATAATCGCTCAATTGCTCGATATGTTTCTGTAAACTTATCTGTCACAGGCCAATGCGTTAAATATAAATCTACATAGTCGAACTGCAATTTATTCAAGGTTTTTTCAAATGCACGTAGTGTTTCATCATACCCTTGATCTGTATTCCAGACCTTCGATGTAATAAATAACTCATCTCTTTTTTTAGATGAATTTCGTATAGCTTCGCCCACTTGCTCTTCATTATTATAAAAAGCAGCCGTATCAATTGCTATGTAGCCAGTTGCTAATGCTTTCTCCATAGACATATAGGCTTCTTCTGGATTGGTCATTTTATAAACACCTAATCCAAAGCGTGGCATTTCTACGCCATTTTCTAGTTTCTTCGTTGATGTTAATGTATACACTACGTATCACTCCTTTTTTTTAATAGTATAGCTTTATTTTCAAACAATTTCGAGAATTATTACTTTTAATAAAACAGTTGATTTTTCGTATTTAAACGAATATTATAGACTTTGTCATAAAAATCGTTCGGCTTTAAGGAGAGGACAACATGTTCCAATTAAAACAAAACGGAACGACGGTTAAAACAGAATTATTAGCTGGTTTAACAACGTTTCTTACAATGGTATATATCATCATCGTCAATCCGACTATCTTAAAAGATGCCGGTGTACCAACTGAGCAAGTATTCATGGCGACAATTATCGCTACGGTTATCGCGACAGGATGGATGGCATTAGTAGCCAATTATCCGATTGGTGTTGCTCCTGGTATGGGATTAAATGCATATTTCACATATTCAGTCGTTTTAGCATCAAAAGGTGAAATCGACTACATGACAGCATTTGCTTCTGTCTTCGTAGCAGGTCTTATTTTCGTTATTCTATCATTAACTCCGCTTCGTGCGAAGTTAATCTCTGCTATTCCAAATAATTTAAAACTAGCAATCACTGCTGGTATCGGTCTTTTCATCGCCTTCCTAGGCTTACGCATGGCAAACGTAGTTGTTGCTAATGATGCGAACCTTGTCGGTTTAGGTGATTTAACAAGCCCTGGTGTTATCTTAACTCTTGTCGGTTTATTAATTACCGTTATTTTAATGGTTCGTAATGTGCCAGGTGCCATTTTCATTGGTATGGTCATTATCGGAATCATCGCCTTCTTTACAGGACAATTACACATTAAAGATGTAACTGCGGTACCACATTTACCAGAAGGTATTTTAATGTGGAACCCGATTGAAGCTATTGGAGAAGTAATCGAGCACAGCTTATACGGTGTCGTATTCTCATTCATCCTAGTTACACTATTTGATACTACAGGTACAATGGTCGGTGTTGCTCGCCAAGCCGGCTTAATGAAAGGTGAGGAATTACCTCGCGCTCGTAAAGCATTATTAGCCGATTCAATCGGTACTACATTCGGTGCAATGTTCGGTACTTCACCAACTTCAGCTTATGTTGAATCTTCAGCAGGTGTTGCTGTAGGTGGTCGTACAGGTTTAACAACATTAACAGTTGCGATTTTATTCATCATCGCTTCATTCTTCTCACCATTAGTAGCATCTGTTTCTGGCGTTGCTGCAATTACTTCACCCGCATTAATTATCGTTGGTTCATTAATGATTGCTTCTGTAAAACATATCGAATGGAACAAATTTGAAGAAGCATTACCAGCATTTTTAATTATGCTAATTATGCCTTTAACTTCAAGTATCTCAACAGGTATTGCTTTTGGATTTATCGTATATCCAATCTTAAAACTTGTGAAAGGCCAAGGAGCTAAAGTACATCCATTACTTTATATCTTTGCTGTCCTATTCGTTATTCAATTACTTTTCTTACCACACTAATTCTGAAGTTTCATTCAAAAGAGGAATCGCATTTTGTCATGCGATTCCTCTTTTTATATTATTTTTTCTTTTTCACTTCATTGTCATATTGTACTGGATCTTGTATGTAGCCATCTTCATTTAATTCTTGTTCGTCTTGCATTTTCTCCATCTGCTTTCCTAATTCCACTACGTCTTCAAAATCATTTGTCATATTTCCACTTGCCGTATCATCTTTTTTACTCATTTCCCTCATCTCCTTCCTTAGTTATTTATATACCCTTTTTCATGCGTAACTATGCAAATCATGCTATGCTAAAGAAAAAATTTCGAGGTGACTTATGCGTTTATTATGGGATTTTGATGGCACAATCATGGATACCTATCCTGCTTACACAACTATTTTATATACCATTTTGCAAGGGCAATATCCGAAAGATGAAATTTATAAGCAATTAAAAATTTCGCAAAGTCATGCCATCTCACACTTCAAATTAACGAAGCAACAAGCAGAGGAAATGAAACAACAGAGCCGCTTGCTTACATCTGGGGATTACCGTCCATTTGATGGTATTGAAACGATTCTCAAGAAAGTTGAAGTTAATGTCATCATGACACATATGGAACGTGCCTCTGTGGAACGAATTTTGCAGCAAACGAATCTGTCACAGTATTTCAAAGAGATTGTTGCTGGTGACGATGGTTTCCCGCGTAAGCCAAATGCAGCTTCTTATGCCTATTTACACGAGAAATATCAATTAGACTATGCCATTGGGGACCGCGAGCTCGACTTAATTCCTGCCAAGGAGATTGGTTTAGGGACAATCATGTTTCAAGGAAACAGTCCCGTTGCAGATTATACTTTAGATGATTATCGTAAATTTGAACATTTAGTGTTATAAGGAATATTTCTGTCATTAAAGGAAAAAATAGGATATAATGAATTGCAAGATTGGAATTTTACTGGAGGTGCAGAAACAATGAAACTAATTTTAATGTTAGGTGTTATCGTCTCGTTTCTAGTTGCCATCTTTACTGCGAGTTATGATAGCAAACCGGGTGAAGAAGCAGAAAAATAAGGGTTTGTATAAACTCTTTTAAGAAAATTACTCCGTTTTACTTGCTGAGTAAATAAAATGAGGAAGTGCGTCGTAAACTGACACACTTCCTCATTTTTATTTGAAATTGGCGGATTAGCCATTAATATGCTTAAAGCCTTGTTGACGATGCGCTTCAAAAATAACGATAGCCGCTGTATTTGAAAGATTTAATGAACGAACATTCTCACTTTGCGGAATCTGTAAGCACATATGTTTTTGGTGCTCAATTAATTCACGTGGAATTCCAGTTGTTTCTTTACCAAACATGAAGAAAATTTCTTCATCTGGGTTGGAGTAATCAAACTCTGTATAATTTTTCGTACCGAATGTTTCAATATAGTAAATTGTTTTGTCACCATGCATTTCGAAAAATTGTTCCACATTATCATAATACGTAATTTTTACTGAAGACCAATAATCCAATCCTGCACGTTTTAGCATTTTATCGTCTGTTGAAAAGCCTAGTGGACGAATTAAATGCAGATGTGTATTAGTACCTGCGCATGTACGCGAAATATTTCCGGTATTTGCAGGGATTTCTGGTTGATATAAAACGATGTGTAAAGACACGTCTGACACTTCCTTTAAGATTCTATCAGGGTTAGACCCTTCTGTATTTCTATTATAACGTTTGGATCACTTTCTTGCTGTAATGCTTTTAATAAAATTTCTTTCGATTGCTCGGCATTTATCTTCCCAATCGCCCAAGCAGCTGCTCCTTTAATCACTGGACGTTGATCTTTTTCAAGCACTTCTTGAAGCAATGGAATCGCTGAAACTTCTTTAAAATGAGCTAACGCATAAATCGTATTTCGTTGCAGTGGCTTCTTCCCTCTCCAAGAGCCTGACACATGACCATAAACTTGTTTGAAATCCTTATTTGAAATCATTAGGAGCGGTTCTAATAAAGGCTTGGCTATTTCTGGATCAGGGAAAAATTCTTCATGAATTAGATTATGCTTACGTTTATTTTTCGGACAAACCGTTTGGCATGTATCACAACCATAAATACGATTTCCTAGATGGCTTCTAAACTCATCTGGAAGGTCCCCCTTCGTCTGTGTAAGGAAAGCTATACAACGTTGAGAATTCAGCTGACCACCTTGTACAAGTGCTCCTGTAGGGCAAACATCTAGGCAAAGACGACATTCTCCACACTGATCTTCCATTGGCTCATCTGGTGCAAAAGCGATATTCGTAATGATTTCACCCAAATATACATACGAACCAAATTCAGGTGTAATAATATTGGTATTTTTCCCACTCCAACCGATACCTGCCCGTTCAGCTACCGCACGGTCAGAAAGTTCGCCTGTATCCACCATTGATTTTGTCCGTGCATTCGGGTAGTTTTCTACAATAAACTGTTCAAGTAATGCAAGACGTTCTCTCAAAGCTGTATGATAATCTACACCCCACGACGCGCGACAAAAGATTCCACGACGCGCGCCTTTTTTTCCTTGTGGCGCATTTTCCATTTTAGATGGATACGCTAAAGCGATAGCAATAATACTTTGTGCTTCTTCTAGTAATAATTCTGGATTCGTACGTAATTCCAAATCAGACTCTTCAAATCCTGATTGAAATGAAAGCTCCTGCTGGCGAATTAATTGCTGCTTCAAATCCACAAATGGTGTCGCAGTTGTAAATCCAATTTTATCTATGCCTATTGATTTAGCATAGGCAATAACTTGTTTTTGAAACGATAAGATGTTCATTTGGTTTCACTTCCCTCCCTGTGTTACAATTGGAAAAAATGAACAAATAGGTGATTAAGATGACTACTATCCAATTAAATTCTTCCTTAACAAATCTCGTTCCTGATTTCAAAATCGGCATTATCCATTATACCAAAATTGTCGTCGAAGAATCTCCTCAAATGATTAAAGGTCGTACTTTGCTTTATCAGGAGAATCTTTATTTAGATTTACAGGATATTGCAGTTACAGAAAAGGCCGGTGTACGTGAATGGCGTGCATTATGGAAAAAATTTGGAGCAGATCCAAATCGCTACCGTCCTTCTTCAGAAGCCCTACTTCGTCGTATTGCAAAACAAAATTATTTAACACCCTTTCATTCAGCTGTGGATTTAAATAACTTCTTCTCCTTGCAGTATGAAATTCCCGTAGGTATTTATGATGCAGCTACCTTATCAGGAAATATCGAAATCTCTTTAGGTACAGAGGAAACAACATACGCTGGACTGAACGGGCGCGATGTCATGCTAAAATCGATTCCTTGCTCAGCAGATGCGATTGGTCCTTTTGGTAGCCCATTTGTCGATAGCAAACGTTCCGCTGTCACAGAGCAAACCACCGATGCTATACAGGTGTTTTATTTACGTCCATCATTAAGGGATCAAGAATGTCTACAGCTTTTAGAATCTGCTGGAAAAATGTTCATGCAAATTCACGGGGGCGACTATTCTGTGTCCTTACTTTCACAACAACAACCAAGCATTACCTTATAAATTTTAAAAGCGAGGAAATCTATTAGTATTCAGAATTCCTCGCTTTTTACTATTCAATTAATTTAGACATAAAAAATTCGTCTTCATACTGGTCATTTATTTTAAGTGAATTTCTCTTTGTTCCCTCTTTTTCAAACCCCATCTTTTCATATAGATGAACTGCTCCGATATTTTTAGTCAGTACCGTCAGTTCTAAACGATGGACATTTTGTGCTTTAGCCCATTCCTCCACTTTCAATAAAAGCTGCTTCCCTACTCCTTGTCCCCGAAAATGCTCATGTACGCCAATCGCTAGATACGCCCGATGACTTGTTCTAGCAGTGTCATCCCCTCTTACCATTAAATAACCCGCTACTATCTGATTGTCAATTGCAGTAAACAACTCACTATGTGGCTGTTTTTTAATATGCTCTATAAACAGCTCAACGCCTTCTACACTCAGTTTTCTTTCACCTGGATTAAACAACATAAAACCACTGTTTTCTGCACTTTCCATCGTTGCTTTTAGACCGGCTCCGTATTTTTTCTCCGCTATAATAACCTGCATTATAAAAACCTCCTTTTTTCTTTAGTAATAAAAAAGCCGTCCTCAAAAATATTCAAGGACAGCTTACTTGTCAATTTCTATTCAACACCTGGTAAAATTGCTAATGTTTTTTCATCTGCATTTAGCAATACATCTACCCCTAAAGGAATCCCTACATTTAATGCCTCATGCCCAAATTCAAATCCACTAACAACAGGTTTATTCAACTTGGCAAAGTAACTATCGAATAATTCATCTAGTGTAGGTGAATCCAAATAATCTCTCGGCTCTGCGTTCGTAAATGCGCCAATAACAATCCCTGCACATTGCTCTAATTTACGCGTCATACGTAATTGATTTAACATCGCATCAATCTGTGCTGGTTCTTGTCCCAAATCTTCAATTAATAATACTTTTCCTCTTACATCTAACTCGAATTTTGTTCCGATAGATTGGCAAATCAACGTTAAATTGCCACCTACTAGCATACCTCTCACACTACCTGTCGACACCGTACGTAAAGGGGATATGCGCTCATCATACAAAATTTCAGCAGGTGCAAATAATTGATTAAACATTAGTTTCGTACGTTCATGAACATCTTCAGCACCCAGTGAAGAAAGTGTCGGTCCATGGAAGGTAACTAAATCACTTAATGCACCAATCGCTGTGTGTAAAAAGGTAATATCTGAAAAGCCCCAGAAAATTTTAGGATTTTCTTGTAAAGAAACATAATCAATTTTATCTGCGATTCTTGCAGATCCATAGCCACCACTTGAACAGAAAATTGCTTTAATTGATGGGTCTTCTACCATATCTTGAAAATCTCTTACACGCACTTTATCTGTACCTGCTAAATAGTGCTCCTGTTTAGAAACACTTTCACCTAACACATAATTCAAGCCTAATTCTTCAAGAAATGCTAACGCTTTTGCTAGTTTCTTTTGATTAGGTGGACTTGCAGGAGCAATAATCCCTACCGTATCACCTTTTTGTAAACGAGGTGGTCTTGTTCTCATGTTTAAAACTCCTTTATAACTAGATTACCTCTATTATAACCGTTCTCGTTACGAGAGTGTTAACTGCACAACTAATGTTCCGACTTTGATGACTAAACCACAAATGACACCAATACATATTCCTTTTTTCTTTTTCACTACAAATCCCTGCTCATTTTTCTTACACTATACAAAGGAAATAAGTCAGTTGAATGTTAAAGCAAAAAGAACATATGTTTGTTTTAACGATTTGAAAGTTATATACTATAATAAATGATTTATTGAAACGAGGAATTTATATGGAAATGGTACGCTGTAGTTGGGCCAATTCATCTGCATTAGATCAGGCTTATCATGATGAAGAATGGGGAGTTCCCTTAACCGATGACCGAGATTGGTTCGAAACATTAATTTTAGAAAGCATGCAGGCAGGACTTAGCTGGTCGATAATTTTGAAAAAACGCCAAGCAATGCGTGAAGCATTCGATGCATTTGATTATGAAAAGATATCCTTATATACGGAAGAAAAAATCGAAGAACTCCTTTTAAATCCCGGAATTATTCGCCATCGTGGTAAAATAAAAGCATTAATTAGCAATGCACAATGCTTCATAGAGATTCAAAAAGAATTTGGTAGCTTCAGCGACTATTTATGGGCTTTCATCGGCGGCAAGCCCATCCACAATCACTTACAATCCGTCGCAGATATTCCTGTAACAACTGAACTCTCTCTACAGCTAGCTAAAGAACTAAAAAAACGTGGCTTTAAATTCTTAGGTCCAACAACTGTCTACGCCTTTATGCAAGCATCTGGATTAGTGAATGACCATGTGAAGGATTGTTTTAAATATAGTGAATGAAAAAAGAGTTCATCTTAATTGATGGACTCTTCTTCTCTATAATCTATTTCTAAATTTTATGTATCTTTCAATAGTCAAAACATAATGATTACGTGAATTCGGATAGGCTATAGCTACCGCTTCTCATAATGATGGCGTCAAAACTGTTTCCTTGTGATAGAGTCCTTTAGTAATCATGCCATTCATTCTTTCTACATATTCAACGGCTGATTTTTCACTTAACTTATAGTTACTTTAAAAAACTCTTCAAAATCCATTTAATAGCCACCTTTTCTATTTTCTAAATAAATTTTACTACACTGAAAAATTAGATTAGAAAAGTAGCATCTGTCTTCTTTTAGCTCTAATGAAAAGAAGGAAAGAAATCACGCAGATGCACATGATTTCTTTCCATTCTTTTATTTTCTTATAAAGGTAATAAAGTCAACATTAACTGGTTCATAGCCTAATTCACGCAGCTTTAGATTAATTTGCCCTCTGTGATACTGCCCATGTAAGGCTACATGATGCAGTGCTTCCTCAACCGTATTCGTAAATGCTGTACCTGTACTTGTAGCCACATACTCAATTTTTTCTTGAAGCTTTTCTTCTGTAAGTGAAGCTAGGAAATTTATATACTCTTCCTTATTTTCCTGCAACAGCTGACGACATTGTTCGTAATCCAATTCTCCCCAAATGACAAGCTTTGTACTATCTTTTCCCTTCATTCGAGTTAGCCAGACCTTTTCTGCAAACAAAATATGAGAGAATAGGCGGAGTAATTCAGGATTATCCTTATTGTAATGAATGGTATCTAAGACATATTCATTTGCCCAAGAGAGATAATCATACATGCGTTGAATTGTTTTCATTTTCCTCACACCCTTCGTCTATTATACTTTTCATTTATTCTATACCCGAAATTACACACTATTAAATTTCTTTAGCTACCTATTTTATTCATTTCACAAGATGTTCACTATTTAAATATTTATATTTTTAATTTGCCCATTTAAATTTTCCGTAACATTTCTCAATTCCTTCGTTACGTTCTTAAATTTCTCTGCTAGCACGAGCTGATTCTCGGTTGTAGAAACAATATTTTCTGTGTCTGAGCGATGCTGTTCCACAGAAACAATCATTTCTGCATTAAACTGTGTGACATTCGTGACATCCTCACCAATCTTATTGGCCATTTCATAGGATTGATTTAACAACGCACTAATATCTTCGACACGCTTCACAATGCTATTAAAAATCGCATTCGACTCATCTACCTTCTCAACACCAATAGACATGCTCTGCTCCGTCTGGTTCATTTCATTAATTAACTGATCTGTATCCTCTTGCAGACCTTTGACAACTTGCGCAATTTGGACGGCATACTGACTCGATAAATCCGCTAATTTACGCACTTCATTGGCGACTACAGCAAAACCCCTACCAGCATCTCCTGCACGTGATGCTTCAATATTGGCATTTAAGGCTAATAGATTGGTCTGCTCAGCAATTTTTGTAATGAGGCGCAATGTATTCTCAATCTCTTTTGAACGATTTCCTAGTTGCTCAACCACCTTATGCATCTCATTTGCACTGTTCACCACTGTATTCATATGATCAACTGTATTTGTCATCACTTCAATGCCTTGAAGTGCTTCATTGGTCGTCTTACTAGATGTCTCTTTTGAAACATCTAGCTGCTTAATAATTGTGTCTGCACTATTTTTAACTTCTTCCAACATTTCTTTACTTTTTAATGTATACTCACTTTGTTTTCCTGCTGTTTCTAATAAATGTTCAATCGCTCTGCCTGTTTCTTCCGAAGCATCCGCAGTTGTAGCTGAACCTTTTTCTAATGTTTCTAAGTTTAGTAATACTTCATTTGAAGTTAAGTTTACATTTTTCATCATTTCTTTAATAATATCTGCATGGTCTTTTTCTTTTTCAAGTTCCGCTACATGACGGTCTCTTACAATGATTTGAGTAATAACAACCGCACTTGTCAAAATCAAAAAGCACGCATGAATTAATAGTAAAGAGAAGGGATATTCTGTTGTTCCACATAATAATTCTGGCATAAATAAATACCCACAAAAATGATGCACTGCAAATAATACCGTACTTAATAAAATAACCTTAATATTTTCAAAATAGCCAAGAGCGGCTACAACCATAAATACCGAGAAATGATATTCTACCATCCCTTCTCCACCTGCAATAATCGACATACTTCCCACTGTCGCTGAGATGCCAACTAAATACGGAATAGATGGATGTTCCTTATCCTTCCTATAAAGAATCATAGTTGCTATCAATGTCGCAAGAGAAATACCTATCAGCAAAATCAGTATAGAAACATCTACTGTATTATTAGAAGCACCTCTAGACTGCTCTAACATAGTATATGGCTCAATCCACCCGACAACTCGATGGAGGAAATGAATAATGAAAGAAATACCAAGAACAATTGCTGCAAAAGCTATCATGACCATATTTTTACCCGTTCTCATTTATTTACCCCCCCCCGAATTGTTATTTA
>JAGHSJ010000421.1 GCA_018065935.1 Candidatus Kurthia equi | reverse complement strand
TCTATATCCGTATATTGCTAAAATGTCACGTAAAAAATGTGGGAGTAAGTACTCTTTATCCATATCTTTAAACTCTGGAAAAAACCAACCAAATGTGAACATATCTAGTGTCACTACTTTTATCTCATCTGTAGCTGATTTTAATTCTCCATTAACATACAGTTGATTATTTATAATACGACAATTATATTGAAGTATTTTCCCAAGAACCTTCCCTCTAAACCCTAAACCCTTTATCTCTAAATCAGCCCATTCTGGATGATTTTCAATAGTCAGTAAACAATTTAGCAACTGCTCTCCTGTCATTTTAATAAGGCAGGCATTGATTGGATGTGGCAGCATATTGTGAAGGTCATATGCTGTTACAGGGCCTTTTTTTAAAGGTGTTAGGAAAATCCCTGCGCCAAAAAAAGAACAATCAGCTTGCGAGTATTTAAGAAGTGCTTTAGCAAACAGACGTGCTAAATGACTATCATGGAACCACTCATGATTAAAAAATTTAGTTGCCTTAAATACTTCAACATCTAAAATTTCCTTACCCCAATTTTGTAACGCTTCTATTTCTCTTGTTTCACCTTCAATATGTGGAAGCTGGTTTATTGTAAGCAGCTCTGTTTTCACATCATTCAATTTCTGGCTACTTGAATCGATAATAATAGTTGTATGGCCTATATATTTACCGAATTTCCCACCACCAGTTAATAGTTTATTATCAACTATTTTACCATACTCTAGTACATGGTGAGTATGAGAACCTATTATTAGGTTAAGATTTGGAATTAAAGTAGCTAATTTCTCATCTGTTTTTAACCCTAAATGGGACAGACATATTAAAATATCGACATTTTCGCTTAATTCTTTAGAAATATTTTGAAGATTTTCAATTGGATTTTCAATCTCCCACCCTAAAGGCCTATAATAATCATAAAATGGGGCCGTTGCTGCGATAACCGCAATTCGACTATTTTGATTAGTTGAATAAATTTTAAAAGGGGTTGCCCAGTTAGGTTGTGAGCCATCTTGATTTTTTAAATTGGACAGAATTACTTCAAATTTTGCTTCATCATACAAATGTTCTAAAGCCTCTTTAGCAAGTGTTATCCCCTCATTATTTCCAATTGTTACTGCATCGTAGCCCGCTTCATTTAAAAGCTCAATATTTTTTTTCCCTAATGTGGCTTCCGTATATATATCCGCTCGATCAATAAAATCTCCTAAATCAAAAACTAAGCATAGTTCACCATTAGCCTCGTGTTCTTTCTTTTTTTGCTGTAAGAAAGCACGTGTTCGTGGCCAACTCTTCAAATGGCTATGCACATCATTTGTATGATAAACATGAATTACTTCCATACCCCTTCACTCCCCTATATTCACTCAGTAGCCTGTTTAAGTGAGTTTTTCAGTTGTAGTAATTTAACTTATTAAAAAATATTCGTCTAAAACTTTATCTAAATGTACCTATATTTAAACAAATTAGTTTACCTTATATTTTTAAAGGCTTTACGTATTTGAATTTTCACTATAAACAGCTGTATAAAATGCGTAGATTATTCCATATCTTCTCCAAAAAGATCCAATTGTTTAGGGGCTAGTCCCTTATAATTGACATCAAGAATTTCTAACATACGCTTCGCATTAGGAAATGCATCATAATCCGAATTATTATTAAAGATGACATAGACATCTTCAGCTTGACGTTGTAGCGCCTCTACTACTTCTTTTAATTCATGTAATTCATTTTCGTTATACTTATATAAAAAACGTACTTTTCGCCACTCCTCGGCATTACCAGGATTTCTCCAACCGTGGATGTTTCGACCATGTATGCGCAACAAAGCTTTATCCGCAGTTGCTTGAGATACAAGTGGTACACTGCCTTCACCTGCTTGTGGCTCATCACATACCGTATGAATTAGCTCCAAATCCTTTAGTAGCTTTAATGTTCCTGTACGAAATGGGTCATCGTACCACGTGCGATTTCGAAATTCAATAGCAATAGGAAAGTCTTTTAACTGTTCTTTTACATAACGTATATATTGTACATTTTTAAACTGACAATCAAACCATGGTGGAAATTGCACTAATACCATAGCTAAACGATTATCGTCTAAAAAAATTTGTGCTGCTTGACGAAAGGCTTGAAACATTTCCCCCTTTGTTTCATATGGAAGATTCTCACGTAAATGACCAGTCATACCTTGATATGCTTTAACAATAAAGTGGAAGCTTTTCGGCGTGTCAGCAAGCCATTTTCTTATCGAACTATCTTTAGGAATCGCATAAAAGGAAGAATCCACTTCTACTACGGGAAAATGACCACTGTAGTCAAAAAGTTTATCTGATGCCTTCGTTGTCGTACTGTATGCAGCAGGGTGATCTCCCCAACCTGTCAGTCCTACTCGGATCATTTTCTCACACTCCTTTTCTTCTATCATACGTCAAAACACGTAAAAAAAACATTCACTAGCTTTCTAGTGAATGCTCTAAATATTTGATATCACTGTGCTGGATGACTGTTTTAAAAGCAATAACATAACCGTCTATGTCTCGAATTGCAAATTCTTTCGCTCTTCTACCATTGCTGTATGTATCCCTCGGATTATAGGCAAATAATGCACCATTTTCTTTTAGTTTTAAATACAGTTTATAAAAATCTTCTATGGTATTTACATCCCCACATACTTCAGGTGATAACTTTTGCGGTCTTACATCATTTAAATTCATTGCTTGTTTTAGTGAAAAACAGAGCTCTTTCTTCTCATCAATCAATCTAGAATCATTTTCTTTTAATCCAAAAATAGTCGTATAATAATCAAGAGATAGTTCCAAATCACTTACATAAATTTCTTTTTCCATTTTATTTAACGTTATTTTCACTAAACTCTTCCTTCCAAAAATATAGAATAAGTAGCAATTTTAGATTATTTTTACTACGAGACTATTCCCCTTTTTTTAACAATTAAACCTTTTTATTTTTTTAATGTTAACATATGATTTTGTCCATGCTGGTCGACGATAAATTGAACAGGTAAATGAAATACTTCATCTATTAATTCAGCAGTCATTATTTTTTCTGGTACACCTTGTGCAACAACCTCTCCATGATGCATAACAATTACCTCATCGCTATATTGCATCGCTTGATTCAAATCATGCAACACCATAATAATTGTTTTATTATGCATTTTATTTAAAGTAGCAACACTGCCTAAAATTTCTAATTGGTGATGTAAATCTAAGTAAGTTGTTGGTTCGTCTAATAATAAATATTCTGTATCCTGTGCTAGAGACAAAGCCAGCCAGGCCCTTTGGCGTTGACCACCTGATAGTTCATTGATATTGCATGCCTCTTGTTTTCCTAGTGCGGTTTGTTGAATAGCCGTATCAATCGCCACTTCATCAGCCTCTGTCATTCCAGCAAGCCCTTTTCGATGAGGATATCGTCCCACATTTACAAGTTGACGGACCGTATAATGACTTGGTGCTTCATTTTGTTGGTGTACAACAGCTAGTTTTTTTGCCAATTCTTTAGCAGATAAATCAGCGACTTTTTGATTACCTAAATAAATATCGCCTGAATTTGGTTTTAAAAGCCCCGCAATTAAAGAGAGCAATGTCGATTTCCCACTACCATTTGGGCCAATAATTGTCGTCACCTTACCATCTGGAATTTCAAGATGTTTCAGATTAATAAAGGGTTGATTCCGATCATAACTAAACGCTAAATTTTTAATGTCCATAAATTTTACCAAACTTTCTAATCAGTATAATAAGGAATGGTCCACCAATTAAAGACATAACAACAGAAGCCGCTATTTCATATGGTTGGATAACCGTTCTTCCTAAAGTATCAGCTAGTAATAGCATCGCCGCTCCTAGTAAAATAACAAAAGGTAATAATACTTTATAATTTGTACCAACTAACATGCGTGCGATATGCGGTACTAATAAACCGATAAATGCAATGGAACCTACAATAGCGGTTGCAACGCTCGCTAAATAAACAGCGACAATAATAACACCCCAGCGTGCTTTTACTACGGGGAAACCGACGCTACGAATTGTTTTCTCACTTAATCCAAGCATATTACATATTGAACCCAATAATAATGCTGCAATAATTCCAAATGCGCTAAAACCCATTAATAAATTCGCATCTTCCCAGGTTTTCATGCTCAGTCCTGTACTCTCAGTGAAATGCACAGCTGTCACACCTGAAACCTTAATAATAGAAGTGAAGATTGCATTTAACGCTATACCAACTAATAACACAAAAATGGGAGACATATCATATTTTTTTGTCACTAAATACAAAATAAGAAATGCGATGATTCCACCTGCAAATGCAAAAATGGGTGAGTAGAAAAATAAATGCGGTAAAAAATTTATAACGACGACATTTCCTAACATTGCAGCAGAGGTAATCCCGATAATTCCTGGGTCAGCCAATGGATTTTTAATAGCTGCTTGTAACAGTGCACCTGACAGTGCCAGGGCAGCTCCCGCAAACATAGCAATTAAAACACGTGGTAGCCTCAAATCAAATACGACCGCTGTTGAACCCGTACGATTTCCAAATATCCCTTTCACAATTTCGATGAATTTTAAATCTAAACTTCCTAAAACAATTGATGCGTAAATAATGACCAGTAGAACAGCCACCATCCCTATGTAAGATGTCCATATTTTTTTCATTCTTTATTTCTCCTCATAAAGCAGTTCATATAACGCTTGTAAGGACTCATCTGCATTCACATTTGCCGTAATCCCAAAAATATCTTCAGGCAAATCGTATACGCGTCCTTCCCTCGTTGCTTTAAAATTTTTCCACACATCATTCGTTTTAAATTCCTCTTCAAACATCGCTGTTACTTGGCTTTCAAAGCCATGTGATGCACGTAAAATTACATCAGGCTGTAATTTGTATAAATGTTCTGTATTTGATGAGATGAATTCCTCATCTGATTTAGTCGCTTGAATCACATTTTCACCACCAGCTATTTCCACTAAATTTCCTAAAAAAGATTTTTCAGTAGAGACTAAATAACTGCCCGGTACACCTAATAAAATCATGACTTTTGGTTTCTTTTTATCTTTAATTTCCGTTTGAATTTCTTCGATTTTATCCGTATATACTGCGTTTAATTCCTTCGCTTCTTCTACACGATCAAATTTTTCTCCCATGGCTGTGATAGATTCTTGCATCCCTTGAATCGAATTATAGTTATAATAAGTTGCTTTAATACCACTACTCTTTAATGCTTTTTCCATTTCTGGCTTGATCGTCGTCACGCTTAATAAATCCGTTGGCTGTAATGAACGTACAATCTCCATATTCGGCTTTTTGGCTTGTCCAATTTGTTTGACCTCTTTGTATACTTCAGGAATATCCTTCGCCGTGCTTGGAATCCCAACTAAATCGATATTTAATTTAGCAGCTGTATCTGTTAAAGCAACTGTTGTTGCAATAATACGCTGTCCTTTAGGTACTTCCTCTTCTCCATTTGCATTGCAAGCGGCTAGCATTAGCACAGGCAATATTATTAAAAATGTTGTTAATCGCTTTTTCATTGACTTGCCTCCTCGTCATAAAAGGTCGTCCCTTATCAGCTTTATTAGCCGCTAAAGGACAACCCCATTACTTATTTAAATACAATTTTTGTTGTGTAATTATTATCATATTTCATACTTTTAATAACGATATGTGATTTTACATACACACCCTTTTTAAGTCCAGAAGATGTTACTGGGAACATAACTACACGCGTATTCTTTCCTTTACTTACTACTTTAGCAGAAACATATTTACTGCCTTGTTTTACTTTGAATGTTTTCCACCAGCTCGAATTTTTCAACGTAATTTTCACATATGTTTTGCTACCGATTTTTTTAATTGTTGCAGGTTTCTTCACGTACTGATCCATTACAGATACTTTAGATGTCTTATTTTTATATACTGTGAATTTTTTCGTAGACGTTTTCGCTGCGCTAGAAACCTGAACTACTTTTTTACTTCAGTACCTAATTTAAGGTAGTTTGTGTATGTGTTATCATACCCATTAAATTTAATATGTGTGCTTGTTTTAATTGTTGCTGTTGGCGATTTCACTTGGAATTTCACAACTTTTGTATCTTTCTTCTTATCAGAAGAAACTGTTGTTACTTCAACCAATTTACCATTCACTTCCGTTTTAAATGATTTCCATAATGAAGCATTTTTGATTGTCAATGTTGCGTAGTATTTACCATCACTCATTTTTTGAATTGTTACTGGTTTTACCATGTAAGAATCAGTAGCTGATACTGATTTTTTATCTTCTTTTAAAGCTGAATAATTATATTTTTTTGTAGAAGTAACTGTTGCAGCTTTTACATATTTTGTACCTAGTTTGAAATAGTTTGTGTAGCTACCAGCTAATTTTTTAGATTTCGTATTTAACTTAAATGTCGTTTTAACAACAGCTGTTGGTGATTTCACTTGGAATTTTACTGTTCTTGTTTTCTTCGCTACATCTTTAGAAACAGTTGTTACATTTACCATTTTACCGTCAACTTCAGTTTTTAATGCACTCCACATACCTTGGTTTTTAAGTTTTACAGTTGCATAGTATTTACCAGATTGTGTTTTTTTCACAGTTAATGGTTTTACTACATAAGGGTTTGCCACTGATTTTGCTTTTTTCGTTTTTGTTACTAACGAGTAGTTGTATTTCGTTGTGCTCACTACTTTATTAGGATTTACCGCAGGAGTTGTTGAAGCGTCTTTTACAATATTAGCGAAATCTAAATATGTTGTATGCGTTGTATCATAAACTCCAGGAACTGAAATATGAACATCCGCTTGTATTAATTTATTATATGCAGGTAATTCAAAACGATAAACGCGTGTGTTAGCTAGTTTATCTTCCGAAGCTATTGTTGCTTCTACTAACTCACCATTTACTGACGTTTTAAAGCCTTTCCAATAATTTGCTCCTGTAATTGCCAATTCAGCATATTGTTTACCATCTTTTTTAACAATTTTTGCTGGAGTTGGCATATAAGTTTTCATACTTGAAGATGCAGTTTTTTCTTTATTCCATACTTTGAATTCTTTTGTTTCTACGGCTTTATACTGACCATTTTCTAAAACATGATTAAGATCTAAATACGTTTTATACACTGAGTCATGAACACCGCCAGGATATTTTGCAACAATATGTGACTCCATTTCAATTATGGCATCTCGTGAAGGCACTTCAAATTTAACCACTTTTGTATTTGCTTCTTTATCTTCTGAAACTAGTGTTGCTTCCACTAATTCACCATTTACTTCTGTTTTAAGTCCTTGCCAAAAATCAGCTGTTAACAGTTTTAAATACGCATACTGTTTATCGCCTTCTTTTACAATTTGAAGTTTTGTATCTACACTTCTTGTAACTCCCATTGAAATAGCTGCTTTTTCTTTATCCCAAACTTGAAATGCTTGCTCTGCTACTGCTGCTGTATTAAATTTAAGGAATGTTTTATGCGACATTTTTGTTTGGCCTGCTTGAATCTCAATATTTGCTTCAATAGCTTTTGTTAAATCTGTTACTTCAAATTTAACCACTTTTGTATTCGCTGCTTTATCTTCTGAAACAGTTTCTACCTCTTTCATTTCACCGTTTACTTCTGTTTTAAAAGATAACCAAACACTTGCAGATTTTAGATTCGCATAAATGAATGTTTTACCATCAGCTGTTTTTTCTACTTCCGCAACTGTTAGCATACTTCTTTCCATACTAGAAATTTCTGCTAAATCCGCTGCTTTATAAACATTAAATGGTATATATAGTTTTGTTGAAGCTACTGTAACTGCTTCACCTGCTGTTGGTGTTATTGCATCAGCTGCTTGCGCAGAGAAGTTACTTACTGATAATACAGATGTAGCAATTAAAGCAGCCGCCGTAGCCGATACTAAATATTTTTTAAAATTCATTATAATTTTCTCCCCTTCATCTGTCTTCCGATAATCATTACTAATGCTAGGAATATAATGATTCCCGCACCATACATGACATAAGATAATGGTGAAGATGATGTTTCTTCGACCATTTCCTTCGTTTCTTGCGCTGCTTTTACT
The DNA here is from genome assembly GCA_018065935.1 of Candidatus Kurthia equi. GTDB lineage: Bacteria > Bacillota > Bacilli > Bacillales_A > Planococcaceae > Kurthia > Kurthia equi. Next base: position 906 of record JAGHSJ010000421.1, on the reverse strand, counting down.
GCAGTAGGTGTATCAGAAATTTGTGCAATAGTTTCGTCATCAAAGGCAAATTGAATTTCATAACTGTTATCGTATAAGAAATCTTCCCCGTCAACTTCTTCGTTGATATACACATCAACAGTTCCTGGATGATCACCTGCAACATTTTCTAAAGGAAATTGAACAACACGCAAATCTTCTTTTTTATCTTCTGAGATTAACTGTTCTTCTTTTCCATCAATTGTCACTTTTTTCGTCCAATGACTTTTTGCGATGGTAATTTCTATAGATTGTTTGCCATCAATTACAATTAACTTGGCAGGTTTTTTGAAATAATCATTCGCTATGGAAACACTTGATTCTCCAGCTTTTAACACCTCATACTCAATGGAATAATCTCCATTCTCTAATTCCTTTGCTTGCGCAAGAGTAGAAAATGCTAAACACATAATCAATGCTAAACATGCGACAACTAATTTTTTAGCGTACATAGCCAACTGAATTTGTTTTATTACTATCAACAATCACATTGTAATGATTGATTGCATTGCCAATAACCATTTTTCTACCGTCTGGTGTCATTGCTGGATTACGGTGCGCTAAATGGAATGCACGAGAAGAGAACCAATTCTCGAATGATTCTTTATCTTCCCAAAGTGTATGTACATAAACTTCTTCGTATCCTTCTAAACCTAAGTGCTCTAATACTTTTAATTCAACGAATCCTGGCATTTCTTCGATTCCTTGACGAACTTTGAAACGTTCTAAAATATCTTTACCATAACATTCTAAAACTTTGATTGTGTTTGTTACCATATACATGAAAAATTCCTCCTATTATTTAATCTCCTCCTCATTTTATTGATAATGATTATCAATGTCAATTAGTTATTTTTCAAGATTATTACATATATATAGCAATAATCC
>JAGHSJ010000059.1 GCA_018065935.1 Candidatus Kurthia equi | reverse complement strand
ATATCAGAACTGCTCAAAAAGAAACCGATATGTGTCAAAGTCGGCTATTTTGGGTGTTTTTGAATTATGTAAAATGATTAAGTCGTTGTTTATAAATGAATAAATAGGTTGGATTTCGCATAACGCCCATTATGTTAAATGGAATTATAATCTATGGAAATAAGACTAAAAAATTAGGATATGGATGCACTTGACCTCAACTTAAGTTGAGGTTTTAGGATCTTCATACTTTTTAAAAAATAGTTGAAACTTCTAAAAATGAATCACTCCATAGATAACAGCTTTCAAATCAGACATCAGCTCATCGTTATATTGTCACTGATTCTAATAGGCTTGAACTTAAGACCATCAATGGCTGCTATTGGTCCATTACTTCCTCAAATTAAGACTACATTGAATTTGAGCTTTATAGAAATCTCCTTACTTACAGCAATACCTATCTTATGTATGGGTATACTTATGTTTATTAGCCATCGAATACTAAGATATGTAAGTTCTTTTCAGTTAGTTATTATTGCTTTAAGTATGATTGGTTTATCTAACTTTTTGAGGTTCTTTGCTGATGATTACAAATACAATTTATTAATCACAGCGATTGTAGCTGGATCTGGTATAGCAATGATTCAGGCTGTTTTACCTCTTATTATAAAAACAAATTTTTCTAAAAACATTGCTATTTATATGGGAGTCTATGTAACAGCTATTATGGGAGGAGCTGCTTTGAGTTCTATAATAGTTCCCGTTATAGAAAACCAATTTCACAGTTGGCAATTCAGCTTAGCTTGTTGGTCTATCTTGACAGCTATAACGATACTCAGTTGCTTATGTGTAAAAAAGATTCTATGGAAGAATGAACCTGAAATAGAAAAAGAGAATGAAAACAATCTAAATTTTTTCTCTATTCCACGAGCATGGGTATTAGGAATTTTCTTTGGTTTAGGCACAGCTTCTTATACCTGTGTATTAGCGTGGTTACCTCCATATTTTATTGACTTAGGCAGGACGAATATCCAGGCTGGATTACTATTAGCGTTATTAACCTTGTCAGAAGTATTCGCTGGACTTTTATTTCCCACATTATCGAATAGAAACCCAGATCGTAGAATGATTCTTATGCTTATCATTTTTTGCAGTATCTCAGGATATCTTGGTTTAATTTTTATTCCTGAATCCATAACATACTTATGGATCTTCCTTCTAGGACTTGGAATTGGGGGGCTATTTCCTATGAGTCTTATTCTAGCTCTAGATCATTTATCTTCTGCACAAGAAGCAAATCAATTAACATCTTTTGTTCAAGGGATCGGCTATATCATCGCTGGATTTTCACCAATGATTGCTGGATTATTAAGAGACCAAACAGGAAGTTTTTTAATTTCGTGGATATCTCTTCTTTTGATTTCATTTTTGTTACTAGGATTAGTTCCCTTTTTCAATCCTAAAAAATATGCAAAAAAGATGAAGATAACTTAAAGTTTATTTACTTTCCTCCCAATATGGATGTGCTTCAGGATCTGCGGAAAATTGATCATCTGGATTTCTTAACGGACAATTCTTCAAAGATAAGCAGCCACAGCCAATACACGCATCAAGTTGGTTTTGTAAATTATTTAAAATATCAATCTTATTTTGAAGATGGGATTTCCAACTTAACGAAATTAAGTCCCAATCTTCTCTATTAGGAACCCTATTTCTAGGTAATTTTTCAAAAATTTCAAAAATTTCAGCAAGTGAAATACCAACTTGCTGAGATACTTTAATCAAGGCAATTTTTCGAAGTATATGTCTCATATATCTACGTTGATTACCATTGGTACGAATACTTTCGATAAGACCTTTAGCCTCATAAAAACGAATAGCTGTAATAGAGACATTGGATCTTTTTGCAATTTCTCCTATTGTTAATAAATCAGATGGATCTTTTGCCATAAAAATATAATTTCGTTATCAATTAAGAATTTCTAAAATTAACATAATACACCTTATGCGAAATGCTTGACCAATAAACCATATCTTTCAATCATTTAGCCTAAGAAAAAAAACCATTCATCGCCGAATGGGCTTTTTCGTTGATTATTACCGTTCCACGCCTATTCTTTGACCATTGTTTCACACTTTTAATTAACTCAGTTGAATAATCAGGATGCTTGGTCTTTTCCTTTTTGGCGTCCTTCGAGTTCTTTTTAAAGCGCCTGTTTATCCTGGCACTATGCAATCAGCATGATCGGAACCACTACAATACTCAGTTTAATGTCTTTCAGTTTCGATATGATCTTTCTCTCTTATTGGTCAATTATTATCGAAAACGGCATGCAGCACACGGCCAAATAAGCCACGTTTTTTATGTTGTGGCACTGCCACATTTTGCAACGTGGCATGCTGTAGTGTTTGGTTGTGATATGCCGTAGTTTCTTGCTGTCGCACTGCCACATTTTCTGCAATATTTAGTGCATCATTCTTTTTATTATCATATTTTTGTTGATTTTTCGCATGCTGTGTCATGTCGGCGTCGCATGCCGTAGCATTTTGTTGTGGTGCTGCTGTGGCAGGTGCAACACTTTTCAGCTCAATCAGTGTTTGCATACGGTCAATTTGTTGCATTAACCGTTCTTCACGTTCTTGGTATTTTCTGACTTCATTTTCTAAATGGGCAATAAGTTTTTTAGTAGATTCATCACCTTCTTGCTTAGATGATTCAATTTTTTGAGGTGTTTGCTCTGGCTCTCCAAAGCATCGAATGACCTCTGCTACATCGAATTGTCCATCACTGGAGCGTGATAAACGTCCATTACGTACAGCTCTGTAAATGGTTGATCTATCTACATGAAATTTTTTAGATACTTCACTTAGTGATAACTTAGCCATTTACGAAGTCCTTTTTATTTGATGGCATATATCCCACTTTTTTTAGGTATGGATACAGTTCTTTTATTCGATCAGCGTCTTGTAGCATCTCAGCAATACGAATAGCAAATTGCTGATAGCTTTCAGTTCCATGGGAGTACCGCCCCATTTCTGGTAATTCTGAAAGCTTATTTGCAAACATGTGACGTTGTGCATCAGTCATTTTGGTAAGGAGATTTAACGTGTTTGGATCTCTTTCTGAGGATCTTGAATCACTTTTTTTGTGATTAAACGTGAATGATAAACCTGAGATAGATCTTCCATTTTTGTACTGTTCATATTTTACATTTATATCAGTTAACTCGTTGATTTGCTTTATCGCGGGTTCCAGAACACGGCTTTTAAAATTAACCATTTTTTGATATTCATTAACCTCTAGTCCTAATTTTTCTCTGAACTCAGATAGAGAGATAACTGGTGTTTTTCTTACGTCTCTCCACGCAATTAAAAACTCATATAGACGGATAGCATATTTACTAGTTAATTGTGCAACTTGTTTAAGTTGATAGCTCGTGAAATGCTTTTCCAATCTTGTAATAAGAGGAACTACATCTGGTGCAAATGTAACTTCTAATGTAGCAAGATGATCAATATATGCAATTCGGCTAACCCAACGAGATTTGACTACAATTTCTTTGTTTGTATCTTTATGAATTTCTTTAAAAGAGAACTTCCTTTCAAAAAGATTATTAACTGCATTTTTTAGAGCGTTATATGCAGCTTCTTTAGTGACATTAAAGCGAGAGGCATAATCAGAAGCATGTATTTCCAATTTACTGTCGGAAGAGATTCCTTGACCAGTTTCTCTTGCTCTTATTATGGATAAAAGGATAAGCCGTTGCTCGGTCACTTCAAGATTATAACTAGCATTAATTAAGGCATTATCTTTTACTACTAAGTCATTTTTCATAAGACTGCATAGGTTATAAGTGTTATTAAGACTACATTAGCATTCGATGTAATCAAATGCAAAGAAATTGTAGTCTTATGACAAAGAAATTGTAGTCTTATGACAAAGAAATTGTAGTCTTATGACAAAGAAATTGTAGTCTTATTAATATTGAAAGTCTTATAAATTAAGGATTACAGCTTACTTAAAAGCATTTAAAAACTTTAAAATATATTAAAAGCCTTTTTCTTTAAAAATTGCCCTATGTTTTCGCTTTGCTCAAACTCTATTGAACTTCGCTTTCGCTCAGTTCCTGGGGGCAATTTTTAGGTTAATCTCGTTGTGAAATCTTAAAAAACAAAAGCACTCGGAATTCGCTTCGCTCATCAATTTTTTTATGCTCGCTACGCTCGTCCAAAAGCAAATCAAGTCAGTTCGCACCCATTCGGGATGCTCTGTTGTTACTACGATTAAGGGATAGGAAGCCTGTAATCAGAGAAAAGGTCGTGCAAAATTTTTATAAAGCTCAATCCCTCGTAGACACTCGGTCGGTTTTTTTCAATATCAGTCTGATTTTCAAAATGGCTCTCTAAACATGGTTGGTCTTACAGATATTTTTCAGGCTAGTTCTATTTCTTATTCTAAATAGGCCTATTTTGCGTTTTTTTGGGCTTTCTAGATCTATAGACATAGATTTCCCTGTTTTTTGAAAAAATGCGCTTAGAAGCGATTTTAGGCAGGTTTTGAGAGATATAAAAAATCGTTGAATTCTGCTTTAGATCCGGAGGGTTCTTTTTATATTTTTTGATTTTCATTTCTGATCAGCAGATCGGAATGCACGCTTACTCGTTTCTCTTAGAGAAACTCAAATTAGACATTTCGATTTCCTGATTATGCTTGGTTGTATTTGGTCATAACTAAAAAAATACGGAGTAAGGAATAGCTATTTTTTCTAGGGCAGGATAGGCAATAGCCGTTAAATTTATAATTTTGTCACCCATGTGCTAAATTGATCGTAGAAAATATATATAGATTTGCTGATGGAATTTGGTCATGACTAAAGATAATAAAATCTTCTTTCGAGTGAATCCTTCTGTTCTTGAATGGTGGGAAAAACGATGTGAAAAGCAGGGTGTAAAAAAGGGTGAGCCTTTTCAAAAAGCGTTGGAGTTGGCGTATCAAAAGGAAAATGATCCTGAGTTTTCAGGGCAGGAGTTTGCTCTGCATCTGGAGGATGAATGGGCTGAAAAAATCTATGTGTTAGCCAAAGCTGAGCAGCTAAATCCGAATGAGTGGATTGCGGATCTCGTGAGAGAAAAAATTGCGGAAAAGGAAAAGCAAAAAGAAAGTATTGATGTATTTGAAAAGACGGTACGCAAAGAGCTAAGAATTAAGCCCAGCTTGCTCCAAAAAATTGAGGAAAGGGCTTCCTTGAGCAAGGTGAAAACTAATCAATATATTATTTCTGTGTTATCTGCGAATGTTTTAAAGGATGTTCAGTTTTTTAGTCATGACCAAATTTTGAAATTGGGGGAATCTAATAGTCGTTTATTGGCGATGGGCCGAAACTTGAATCAAATGGTAAAAGTCATGAATCAGGGAAATTTAGGCGCTTATGACCGTGATTTTGTTGGGCGTGTTCATGAGCTTCTAAAAGCGCATGTTCGCCATGTATTTCTACTGCTTGAACAGAATAAAAAGAGATGGGAATAGGCTTATTGTTCTGTTTTCAGTTTTTCCGAGTGAAAAATAATCTTTTCTTTAATTTGGATATCATTGAGCTGAAATAAGTTTTGCAGTTCGTTTGAAAGGGCTCCCCGATGATCATCTTGAATTTTACCAGATGTACGTAAGGCGATTCGGAGTCCAATTGCATGTTGCGCCAATTCATGCAATTCATCGCTGTTTAGCCCATTAAAGCGTTGATCCAATGAGGGAGCCACATTGAGATGTTCTAATAAGAATTGATCAACAATGTCTTTCGATTTTTTAGTCATGACTAAATTCTCCTAAGTATGTCTGACCAATCCCAATATAAAGCATTTGTAATCTTCTTTAAAAATTTGGTCATGACTAAATTTAATCTAAAAAATCGGTTCTGGTGTAGGAGTAAGAATGCCCATCTTAAGGGCATTTCGCATAACGCGTATTATGTTAATTTTAGAAAAACTTTAAAGAAAAAAATTATGCATGCAAAAGAAATTATTCTACGTAACTTTCCCCATAATGGCTTATATGATGACTCATCATTCTTAGGAAAACTGCATGAAGAAAAATTATGGGATATTGAAGAATATTGGCTTTTAGAATGGGGAATTTATAATCTTGAAAAAAGCGCATCTGAAAAGTTAGATTGGGAAGTTTTTAGAATTTTTAGCAGTATTATGCTGTCTATTAGCTCTCATTTAGATAAGAATGACTACTTTAAAATAAAGAATTTAAAACGTCCTAAACTTTATGAACTGAGGGAAAGAGTTCAATTAGTATTTGAAGGCTATTTCTCTCAAACAATGCCTGAACAAAATATTTTTGAAGAAGTTAACCCCTTACTAATATCCCCCATTTAACATAATGGAGCTTATGCGAAATCCATTTTAAAAATTACTTGTTTTTCAATAACTTAAAAAATTTCCATCCACCACGAAAAACACACAAAAGCCGACTTGGAAACATCTCGGCTCTTTTTTGAGCAAATCTGGCATATTCTGCCAATAGAATTGATTAAATTTTAATCAATTTGGGACTTTTTCCTGTGACATCAATCCTTACAGATTGAAATCTATCCACAAAAAATGGGGATAGTTTTTAACCGGTGTAAGCCTTGGCGTACAGCATAAAAGGGTATTTTCCTCTAGCCCCATCTCCAAGATTTTCCTAAGATAAATTCATGAGCAGGATGCTCGATAAAACAAAAATAAGACTGGAATGAATGGATCAAT
>JAGHSJ010000093.1 GCA_018065935.1 Candidatus Kurthia equi | reverse complement strand
ATTTTATAGTAATTGAAAATATGGACAAATGTTTACAAGTATTTAAAGTACATCTTTAGAAAATGACCTAAAAACTATCATCTAAACAATACATCTCTTATTATTGAGAAGAGGATGTGACATATATGCTAGAAAAAGCAACTGACTTCATAATGCAGTTTTATAAAGAGAACAAGCAGGAGGAAAATAAATTACAAGAACGCTTATCGCAAATAGCGCATGAAATAGAGCTAACTGGAAGCTATAAACATACAACCGAAGAGCTTCATTTTGGTGCTAAAGTGGCCTGGCGTAATAGTAATAAGTGTATTGGAAGGCTATTTTGGAATAGTTTAACCGTTTTTGATCAACGAAATCTTTTTAGAGAAGAAGATATTTTTCAAGCATTGTTACAACATATTCGTTTTGCGACAAATGAAGGGAAAATAAGACCAACTATTTCTATATTTGAGCATAATCGCGTAAGAATTTGGAATGATCAATTGATTCGATATGCAGGTTATGAAGTAAATGGACAAATAATAGGCGATCCAGCATCAATTGAAGTTACGAAGCAATGTGAGAAATTAGGTTTCATTGGAGAAAAAACAAGATTTGATTTGTTACCACTTATCATCCAAGTAGATGGACAAATGCCGAAATTATTTGAACTGCCTAAGGAGGATATTTTAGAAATTCCGCTCACACATTCTGCATATAAATGGTTCGAAAAATTAGACTTAAAATGGTATGCAGTACCAATTATTTCAAGTATGGGATTTGAAATTGGTGGAATTACATATGAGGCAGCACCGTTTAATGGCTGGTATATGGAAACAGAGATAGGCGCTAGAAATTTAGCAGATGTCGAAAGGTATAATATGTTACCTGAAATCGCTGAAGGAATGGGCCTATCAACTAAAAAGGTGAGTAATCTGTGGCAGGATCGAGCATTGATAGAATTAAATCATGCGGTTTTAGAGTCATTTAAAAATCAAGGTGTAAATATTGTAGATCACCATACAGCAGCCCAGCAGTTTAAACTTTTTGAAGAGCAAGAAGCCAAAAATAATCGTGAAGTTACAGGAAATTGGGCATGGCTAGTACCACCATTGGCTGGTGCAACAACACATATTTTTCATAAACCATATGATAATACGAAAAAAACACCGAATTATGTATATCAAAAATGTCCATTTCATTGAGAAAAATAAGATAGGAGATAAAAATTTAAAAACGGTGTTTATGCCACCGAATTTTGTAAAACCTTCTATTGTAATGAACATAAAGTGAGGGCAGTTTTAACTGGCAACAGATTGAATTTTCTTTATTATAACTATGATTGTTTTTACGATTGGCGAATTTTTTTCAACAATAAATGCTTTATATAGAAGGTATTCCACTAAAGGATTGAAGAGTCCCTATTTAGGTGTATCAAATTAAAAAATAGGGGCGGATTTATAGGGCCGATAGTAGCTGGTTGACTGTTAATTCATTCGCAAGCCATTTATTCTACAGCAGGGAGATTATTTTCTTGGCAAGTTGGTCTTTCTACTATTTATTAATAAATCCTTGATAAAAATATAAAGAGGGTGGGATAAAACATCTTCATCTCTCTTTTAAAGTTCGAAACAAAAAGCAGAACTCGCGAGTTCTGCTTTTTGTTTCTCAGGAAGTTTGTTATTTTCTATACTTTATGTCTTAGCCTCTTTTATAGTACTATCCAGTTATTTTCTATCGGTAACAAAACGATCTTTAGCAGCTATATAGCTGGCAACTAGCGAAACGGTAACAGCGAAAATATACATGATATTAGCTGAGTTAAAACTTTGTGTTTTATCATATAAATAGCCATAAAGTACGGGACCAACTGCAGCAATTAAATAACCAAGTGATTGGGAGAAGCCAGATAAATCTGCTGCTTCAAATGAATCTTTTGCACGTAGTGAAAAGAACATCATACACATACTAAATGATGCACCACCAGCAAATCCAAGAAGAATCATCCAAAGAACTGATAAATCAGTCCATCCCATTAATAGTCCACCGAAACCAACTATATAAAATAAGGCAAAAATAACAATGATAATACGCTGATCTTTTAATTTTCCAGCAATTATCGGAGTGATAAAGGTCATTGGTATTTGAGAAATTTGCATAATTGAAAACATAAATCCTGCTTCAGAAGATGTTAACCCTTGATTTTTGAACATCTCAGGAAACCAAGCAGCTGTTGTGTAAAAAATCATAGATTGGAAACCCATTGCAATCATGATGACCCATGCAAGTGGAAAACGCCACATTGGTTTTTTTTCATGAATGGAAGTTAGGGGTACTTCGTCCAAAATTTTTTTTGTTTTAATTTGTGGTATCCAAATACCAAGTGCAATAATTGCGAAAATAATCCAAATCCCTAATGAACCCTGCCAGCCAAATGAAAGTGTAGACAATGGATAACTCACACCTGCAGCAATGCTTGCAGAGGTATTCATCGACATTGTATAAATAGCTGTTAGTAGACCTACTTGTAGTGGAAATTTTAATTTAATTAAGCTAGGAAGTAGCACATTTCCAAAGGCAATTCCGATACCGATTAACAAAGTGCCTAAAAAAAGCATAGATGTGTTACCAATTGAACGTAAGGCAATTCCAAAAGCTAAAATAATCATTGAAATAAACAAGGTTCTTTCAATCGATATTTTTCGCGAAATGATGGGAGCCATAGGAGAGACGACTGCAAAGGCAAGTAAAGGAATCGTCGTAATGAATCCCGCAGCTACACTAGAAATATGTAGAGAATTTTTAATATCATTTATTATTGGGCCAACGGAAGTCAGCGGGGATCTTAAAGTCAAAGCAATAAAAACAATCCCTAATGTAAGGAGCCAGGCTGTTGCAGACCATTTTTGTCTAGCAGTTTCAATTGTCATAAGAGCTACTTCGTCCCTTCAAATTTATAATAGATAAATCGTAACACGCGAGTAATAGGTATACAATGCCATTTTTATCTATAAAAAACATTTAATTGAATATGTTTATGGTTAATTTAAGTCTTGTATTCATTGTAAGCATGTATTAAAATAAGCATATAAAATATAAATATTGCAATGCCTCATCCAATAGATGAGGTAGAGGTCGCGGAAAATAAGAGTAGCATATAGGAGACGTAAAAGCGTTGTTGATTATATGTAAAAGGATTTTTTGCCGAAGTATAGGAGAGCTTTTACTCGAATATGCTGGGGCTGTCGCTTAATAGGTGCAGAACTGTCACATCTGTGAGGATGTGTTGAGCTATCTTTTTCAAGGTTGATGAGTAATTGTTTAACAAACAACCATCCAAGATTGCTTGCGATGGTGTTTTTTATTTCCTAGGAAATAATTCAATTTGTTAACACCTCAACTAACAACTTCCCTGCAATGAAATGGAAAGAGGAGACAAAATGAGTCGCACGAATACGAGCCAAAGTGAAGAACTTGGCTTAAATAGAGGATTAAAAAGTCGTCACGTTACAATGATTTCTCTTGGCGGAACAATAGGAACAGGTTTATTACTAGCGAGTGGTAATTCTGTTGCTGAGGCCGGACCAGGTGGCGCATTGCTCGCATATGGTTTAATCGGTATTATGGTATTTTTCCTAATGACAAGTTTAGGAGAGATGGCCGCATATATGCCAGTAGCAGGTTCTTTTAGTACATATGCTACGAAATTTATTGATCCAGCACTAGGCTTTGCACTAGGCTGGAATTACTGGTACAACTGGGCAATTACAATTGCTGCTGAAGTAGCTGCAGTTACGATTGTTATGAAATATTGGTTTCCTGATACAGCTTCATGGATTTGGAGTGCTTCATTCCTTTTCTTGATATTCTTCCTTAACTTTTTATCTGTTAAAGTATTTGGAGAAAGTGAATATTGGTTTGCAATGATTAAAGTTGTAACTATTATTATTTTCTTAGTTCTTAGTGCTTTAATGCTTTTCGGTATTTTAGGTGGGCATGCACCAAAAGGTTTCACGAACTTCTTTGTTGGTGACGGACCTTTCCACGGTGGATTTTTCGCTACACTTGGTATTTTCTTAGCAGCAGGATTTTCATTCCAAGGAACCGAATTACTTGGTGTAACTGCTGGTGAAACAAAAGATCCTGGTAAAACAATTCCGAAAGCTGTAAAACAAGTTTTCTGGCGTATACTACTATTTTATATTCTAGCAATTTTAGCTATTGGATTATTAATTCCATATACAGATAGTCGTTTAATCAACGACGGTTCAAATGTAACAACGAGCCCATTCACATTAGTATTTGAAAATGCGGGTATTGCTTTTGCAGCTTCCCTAATGAATGCGGTTGTATTAACAGCGATTTTATCAGCAGGTAATTCAGGTTTATATGCATCTTCTCGTATGCTTTGGAATTTAGCGATGGAAGGTAAAGCGCCAAGAATCTTCAAAAAACTAAATCATCGTGGTGTACCAACAGCTGCGTTAGTTGCTACATTAATCGTAGCTTGCCTATCATTCCTAACATCAATCTTTGGTACACAAGTGTATACTTGGCTATTAAGTGCTTCCGGTATGTGTGGATTTATCGCATGGCTTGGAATTGCGTGGAGTCACTATCGTTTCCGTAAAGCGATGACTGCTCAAGGACAAGATCTCGATACAGTTTTACCATATAAATCGAAATTCTTTCCATTTGGACCAATTTTCGCATTTGTCCTATGTGCAGTAGTTGTGATTGGCCAAAGTTATTTCGCATTTGATGGTGGCGACTTTAATTGGTATGAATTTACCGTATCTTATATTGGACTACCGATATTCTTTGCTTTGTGGATTGGCTATAAAATCAAACACAAAACAAAATTTGTAAAGCTAACTGAAGCGGATATTCAACCGATTCATAAATAATAGATAGCTGTAGATGGAAATTTTCTTCTACAGCTTTTTTATTTGGCAAAAATAAAGCTATTTTAAAAAATTACCATTTATGGTAGATTTGAATACAGGGGTTGCGAATAGAACTGTAAAGGACTTAGATAAGTACTAAGTCTTTTTATTTAGCATGTTTTTTGAGAAAATAGATGATTCTAACGCAATAGACAACGAATGATAAGGGAGATGAATACAATGCAAGAATCATTTAATGAAAAATTATATGAAAAACGCACAAAAATTATTTCAGCATTTTTAGTAGCAGCTTTTATTGGTTTGTTTAATGAAACGGCCTTAAATATGGCTTTTGTTGAATTAGGAAAAGATTTTGGAAAAGAAACATCGACAATACAATGGTTGACGACAGGCTACTTGCTTACTTTGGGTATTCTTGTCCCAATTTCATCTTTATTTATGCAAAGGTACACAACGAGACAGTTATTTACAGCTTCATTAAGCTTTTCAATTTTGGGGACAGTTATTGCAGCTATTTCACCCACGTTTGAAGTGTTATTTATTGGTCGATTGGTTCAAGCCATAGGAACTGCTATTATTTTACCTTTAATGACACAAGTAGTGCTCATGGTTTATCCAATTAGTAAACGAGGAGCAGCTATGGGGAAAATAGGTTTAGTCATTGTCTTTGCACCTGCAATTGGTCCAACGATTGCGGGGTTTGTATTGTCTAAATTAACATGGCATTATATTTTTGGTATTAGTTTACCTTTCCTAGCCATCGCGTTATTTTTAGGAATTAAATTTATTGAAAATGTAAGTGAAACGAGAGCAGTGAAGTTTCATATTCCTTCTATTATTTTATCAACATTCGCATTTGGTGGTATCGTATATGGCTTTAGTGTCTCTGGTGATGTAGGAACATTCATGGATAAACAAGTTTTGATTTCTTTAGGTGTTGGTGTAGTGGCATTAGTCATTTTTAGTAGCATGCAATTAAAAATGAAACAGCCGATGCTGAATTTGCGTGTTTTTAAATACCCAATGTATATATTTGGGTTAGTAATTGTTATGTCAGCTATGTTAGTTGTACTTTCTACAATGGTCATGTTGCCAATTTATTTGCAAAACATTTTACTGTTAACGCCGGTAGTTGCTGGTTTAATTTTATTACCTGGTGGCGTAATTAATGCATTCTTTTCGTTGGTAGCAGGAAATTTATTTGATAAATATGGTCCTAGAGGAATTGTTCCAATTGGATTAGCAATTGCTATTATTGCATTAATCTTTTTACGAACGATTGATGAAAATACATCACAATTATTGATTATAATATTGCATATTTTCTTATTAATTGGTGTATCTCTAGCAATGATGCCAGCTTCCACAAATGGATTAAATCAGTTACCCGAAAAGCTTTATCCGGATGGATCAGCAGTAATGAATACATTACAACAAGTTGCTGGAGCAGTTGGAACAGCGATGGCAGTAACGATTATGTCGATAACAGTAGCAAATTCTGTGAAAATGAATGACAAACAAGCTGCAGCACAAGGGGCAATTGATGGCGTTCAAAATGCTATAACATTTGGCTTAGTCGTAGCGATTGTTGCATTTATCGTGTCGCTATTTATTAAAAATGTTCGCAAACAATTACCTCACTAGCTTGGAATTGATAAGAAACGATTCGTCCGCTTAAAATTCGAGTGGATTAAATAAAAAATCAAAAGTTCGAATTACATGTCACTTATGTAATTTGAGCTTTTTTCTAATGTTTAAGAGATGGATTTTTTAAATTAGAAATAATAATGGTTAGTAAAGGACCTTTAGGTAGATGTTTACTAAATTTTGAGAAGCTCACTGACTTATTTTTTGAAGAATAGATAATTTTAAAAAGACAAATAAAATCATATCAATTAGAAAAAACAGCAGGAAATATTATTTCCTGATGCTTATTTTTTACCAAAAATAATAAAAAATGATGAAAAAGTGATAAAAATGACTGCTGTCTAAAGATGTCGAATTTTTGGGGTTTTTATGGAAAATTGGTTTATTCACGAACAAAAACTTTTTTTGTTTAATAAATGTTTGGTTTATCATCTGTTTTCTGCCCTAAATAGCTAAAAACGCTTGATTATTATCAGAATATTTTAAATTCGTACATTGTTATTGTAAAAATTATTTCCCGTGATATAATTTGTACAATATATAAAATTTAAGTTACGCATTCACTCATATAATAGTGGGGATATGGCCCACGAGTTTCTACCAATTTGCCGTAAACAAATTGACTATGGGAAGCATACCTAACTATTTATATAGTTGTTGTTTTATTCATTCAAACGCAAAGGTCATTGCTCCACTCGTAGCCGAACTGGAAGTGATTCTTTTGGGTTTTTTTATTTTATTTGAGAACAATGTATGTATTCGAGCGTTACGAAAGGGGTTCCTACCAGTGAAAGCACTACAGGACAAAATTATTAAAGACGGTAAAGTATTATCAGAAGAGGTTTTAAAAGTAGATTCATTTTTAAATCATCAAATTGATCCAGAACTTATGCAACAAATTGGTCAAGAGTTCGCGGATTTATATAAAGATGCAGGTTTAACTAAAATCGTAACAATCGAATCATCAGGCATTGCGCCAGCAGTAATGGCAGGTTTAATCTTAGGAATTCCAGTAGTATTTGCGCGTAAACGTAAATCACTTACTTTAACAGATAATTTTTATTCTGCTTCAGTATACTCATTCACTAAAAATGTTTCTAACGACATTTCAGTTTCTAAAGACTTTTTAAATAAAGATGATGTAGTACTAATTATTGATGACTTCTTAGCAAATGGAGAAGCTGCTAAAGGATTATTAAGTATCGTAGAACAAGCTGGAGCTAAAACTAGCGGTATCGGTATCGTAATCGAAAAAGGTTTCCAACCTGGAGGTAAAGCACTTCGTGATGCTGGTCATCGTGTAGATTCATTAGCTATTATTTCTTCATTAGAAAATGGAAAAGTAAAATTTGCTTAGGAGGCAACTTTCCAAATGAACAAGCTTAAATTATCGACTCTTGCAATTCAGCACTTATTAGCAATGTATGCGGGTGCGATTCTAGTTCCACTTATTATTGGCGGCGCCCTTGGGTTCACTCCAAAAGAATTAACGTATCTAGTTTCAATTGATATCCTTATGTGTGGTATTGCAACATTACTTCAAGTAATGCGTGGTAAAGTATTCGGTATTGGATTACCTCTAGTATTAGGATGTACATTCACTGCTGTTACACCAATCATTAGTATAGGTAAAGATTATGGTTTAGGCTCAGTTTATGGTGCAGTTATCACATCAGGTTTAATTATTGTGTTGATTGGTGGCCTATTTGGATTATTAGTTAAACTTTTCCCTCCAATCGTTACAGGCTCTGTCGTAACAATTATTGGTATCACATTAATTCCAGTAGCCTTTACAAATGCTGCTGGTGGAGATGCTTCAGCTGCAGATTATGGTTCTTCAGAAAATGTGCTGTTAGCATTATTAACATTAGCAATTATCGTCTTGGTCTATCGTTTTTCTAAAGGTTTTATGCGTTCAATCTCTATTTTAGTAGGGTTAGTCATTGCATCAATTATTGCAGGGTTTATGGGAGTAGTTAGTTTAGATAATGTACGTGATGCTGAAGTATTACATATTATTAAACCGTTCTATTTTGCAACACCAGAGTTTCATTTAGTTCCAATTATTACAATGACAATTGTAGCAATTGTTTCTTTAGTCGAATCTACTGGCTCATATTTTGCATTAGGTGAAATGACGAAAACACCTATGAATAGTAAAATGCTAGCTCGTGGGTATCGTTCAGAAGGTCTAGCGTCAATTATTGGCGGTATCTTCAACGCATTCCCATATACAGCATTTTCTCAAAATGTAGGATTAATGCAGTTAACAGGTGTGAAAAATCGCGCAGTTATTGGAATCATGGCAGTTATGCTAATTGTTTTAGGGTTCCTACCTAAAGTAGCAGCTTTAACAACAATTATTCCAAAAGCTGTTCTTGGCGGAGCGATGATTGCCATGTTCGGTATGGTTATTTCGCAGGGGATTAAAATGTTAGGACGCGCAGTAACTGAATCTGAGGGGAATGCAATGATTATTGCTTGCTCAGTAGGTATTGGATTAGGTATTACTGTACAACCAACATTCTTTGATCACTTATTACCACAGTGGGCATTAATTCTTACAAGTAATGGTATCGTAGCAGGTTCATTTACAGCTATTATATTAAACATTATTTTCAATATGTTGCCATGGCGTCGTGATGAAAAATCAACAGTGGACAACTAAGAAATTTAATTTCAACTGTATAGTTATAAAAATAATCGAATGTCCTATGGTGCGAATTCGCATTTTAGGGCATTTTTTAATATGATATAAATATATCTGGAATTTTTAGAATAAAAAGTCTTTTGGAGGTGTATAAATGGGCGAGCTAGGACAAGTTCTTAAAAGTATTCGTTTAAATAGAGGTTATAGTCAACTATTAGCATCACATAGAATTGTTTCTCAAGGGGTATATTCCAAAGTAGAGGCGGGAACACGTGATTTAGATGCAGCCGCATTTTTTAAAATTGCCAATCGAATGAATGTCACACCCGATGAGATTGAATTTATTAGTAATGGCTATGATTACAATGAAAAACAAAAAATACTGAATCAATTTTTCAAACTAAATTATAATAATCCTGATAAACTACAAGATATTAAACAGCAAGCAATGACTTATTTGAAAATTGAAGATGATGTAGAATTAAGAGAAGTATATTTATTATGTGAGGCATTGTTAATTGTTTCAAATAAATCGGATTTTGAAGCCGCTAGGAAGGTAATTGAACCCATCTCAACGCGACTTAAAACATATAATGAATGGTACCTATACGATATACGTCTCATTAATATGTTTTTATTTATGTATCCTTTAGATACGACCATTGCATTTTCTGAAAAGGTATTACAAAGATTAAAGTGCTATGATAAGCATGAAAAAGTGGAACAATTGAAGGATATATTTAATATTAATTTATCTTTATTGTATATTAAAACAAACAAAGCGAATGAAGCATTAGCATTGATTGAAGAACGGTTGAAGGATCGCCAGCATATGAGTTATACGATGTTAGCGTTGAGCCTTTCTAGACGGGCGTTATGTAAAAAAATATTAAAGATGCCCAATTATGAAGAAGATCAGCAAGTAGTGAAAAATATTTTACAGGCCTATGAGGCACATGATCTGCTAGAGCGTGTAGAAGAAGAGTTTGAAAAATATGCTGTATAAAAAGAAACAGGCCTTTAAAAAAGGACCTGTTTCTTTTTATTATTCAAAAGTAGAATCCCATTTTGCTTGTTGTATTTCTTCCGCGATATATTGTAAATCATACGCATCAATGGTGAAAAGCTCAAAATCATGATTTTCCATATATTTTTCTGCCAATTTTTTTATATATTTTGGTGAGCCTTCATTTTCATCATCATAAACGATTAATAGTGCATCTGAATGAGTAATGAACCATTTGTTTTTCTCGATAAACTGCCAAGGAGCTTCATACGGTCTATTTGTTAGAGAGGTTACGAAATCAGCTGCTTGTAATATTTCTTGATATTTTTCCTGTTTAGGTTCTTTCCAATTTTTTTCTTGATCTAAAAAAGGTGTCATGACAGCATACTGTAATTCGGGATAATTTTCTTGTAATTCCCATATCACCTCGGCTGTCCATGTTTCCACACCTTGTTGACCACTAATGAAAATCCATTCAAGCCCTTGCTGTACAAATATCTCTAGCTGATTATAAAGTGCTTTTTTTATAATTTCTACACCAGGGTGTGTGTCTTGAAAAATCCCTAATTCATGTGCTTTATAACCGGTAACAGTTAATTTTTTCAATGTGAATCACACTCTTTTCTTCTTTTATTTTGCCACATTATATAAAATAAATAAAATGTCATAAAAGACATAACAAACGCTTAATTATTTTTAAGGAAAATACATCATAAAAAAACACAAGAGATAAATAGTAT
>JAGHSJ010000128.1 GCA_018065935.1 Candidatus Kurthia equi | reverse complement strand
CCCTATTAAGAAATCAAAAAAACTCGTGAAATTGAAACTGATTTCACGAGTTTTTTCTTTAGATTAAAAAATTATAGTATAGATTCAATAAAATTAAGTCATCTTTACAAAATACATAGTAAGTTGTAAACTAACACTAATAAGTTTCCTCAAAGAAACTTTTTTGTTCGAAAGAAAGAAAGGGGCGTGGTGCATATATGTTTAAAAAACACACCAAGAATTACATTCCTTTATCAGCTGATGCTGTTCTAAGAGGTGAAATTAAAGGTATCAAACAACTATTGCCTTTTTTAGGCCCAGCGTTCATTGCTGCCGTTGCCTATATTGATCCAGGAAATTTTGCAACAAATATTACCGCAGGTTCCGAACATGGCTATATGCTCCTTTGGGTCATTATTTTCGCTAATCTAATGGCGGTATTAATCCAATCATTATCTGCTAAATTAGGTATCGCAACTGGCAAAAACTTACCTGAGATTGCACGAGAAAATTTTTCAAAAAAAACCTCCATTTTATTATGGATTCAAGCTGAATTTGTTATTATTGCAACTGATTTAGCCGAATTCATAGGAGCCGCATTAGGCTTATACTTAGTTTTTAATATTCCGATGTTACCAGCTGCATTGATTACAGCCATTGCTTCTTTTGTTATATTGGAGTTACAACGACGTGGTTTCCGTACATTTGAAGCGATTGTTTCGGGTATGGTACTCATTGTTGTTTTAGCTTTTGCTTTTCAAACTTTTCTAGCTAAACCGAGTGCTTCAGGAATTGTTGGTGGTTTACTTCCTCAATTTGATGGCGTTAGCTCCATTTTATTAGCTACTGGTATTTTAGGGGCAACTGTTATGCCACATGCTATTTATTTACATTCATCTTTAACTCAACGACGTATCATTGGACGAAATGACGAAGAGAAGAAAAAAATTTTCCGTTTTGAATTTATCGATATTATGATTGCTATGGTCATAGCAGGCGCAATAAATATTTCCATGTTGGTTATTGCAGCTTCTGT
Source organism: Candidatus Kurthia equi (assembly GCA_018065935.1). Taxonomy (GTDB): domain Bacteria; phylum Bacillota; class Bacilli; order Bacillales_A; family Planococcaceae; genus Kurthia; species Kurthia equi. The sequence continues at coordinate 12,403 of JAGHSJ010000128.1, read as the reverse complement.
ATTCTACACACGTGGGATGCACGTAGAAGATTTAAATGTCGCCTATGATCAGCTTCACACAATTTTAGGGCCTATCGCTGCTATTTCCTTTGGCTTGGGTCTCCTAATCGCAGGTCTTGCAAGCTCAGCTGTTGGTACTATGGCTGGTGATGTTGTTATGCAAGGCTTCATTAATCGTCGTATTCCTATTTACTTACGCAGAACAATTACAATGTTACCTCCGATAGTCATCATTGCATTTGGTTTAAATGCAACTACTGCTCTTGTATGGAGTCAGGTCATTCTTTCATTTGGGATTGCGTTTGCACTTATTCCACTTTTACTTTTTACAAATAATAAAAAAATTATGGGTGCACTAATTAATCATAGGATTACAACCATTTTAGGCTGGTTAATCGCAGTTATTACAATTGCTTTGAATCTCTTCCTTGTTTACAGTTCTCTTGTAGAAATTCTAAAATAAGATGGAACTATACTTTTAATAAGTTCATAGGAAACGGCAGAAATTGCATCATGTATGCTATTTCTGCCGTTTTCATCTATAAAAATTCATGTGCAAATAATTTATTTCCGAGCTTTTTTCTTATCTAAAAATACGGAAGCTTCCCCATATTTTTTTGCAATTAACTAATATTTATATGATTGCCCACCATCAATTGGAATGACCGCAGCATGTACAAATTGTGATTCATCTGATAATAAAAATGCTACGAGCGCAGCCACCTCTTCTGGTTTACCAAAACGTTTCATAGGATTGGGTTGAACGAATTCTTTTCCTACTTCTTCCCAATTCTCCTCATCAATTTGTTTCAATGATGCTTCTACCATGGGGGTCATAATCGCACCTGGCGCAATCGCTTTAATTGAAATACCATATTGACCGTATTCAATTGCGGAGTTTCTCGTAAGACCGACAACCCCATGCTTACTCGCTGCATAGCCTGACTGGTTCCCTACACCTCTAATTCCACCAACAGATGCTGTATTTACTATTGAACCCTGCCCTTTTTCTTTCATTACTTTTAGGACATGTTTCAAACCATAAAATACGCCATTTAGATTAACGCTTACTACTTTATCGAATTCATCCGTACCGAAATCCTCCGTTAAGTTTTGTTTTCCCTCTATTCCTGCGTTATTAAAGAAGCCATCAATTGTACCAAACTTTTCAATCGTGGCATCTACATATTTTTTCACTTCACTTTCCTCTGCTACATTTGCTGTGACCAATAATATTTCACTTGTTGGTATTTTTTGTGTAATAGTTTCTTCTGTTTTCTTCAGCCCATCTGAATTTAAATCGACCAATACTAGCTTAGCACCTTCTTCAGCAATTCTAACTGCTGCAGCATGCCCTAAACCCGAACCTGCACCTGTAATAACTACCACTTTATTTTCAAAACGTTTCATTTATAAAACCTCCATTTCTGTTATACCATTCCTCTAAGGTTCTAAATTAAACCTAAAAAAAAGAATGCCATACAAAAAGGATGAATCGTTTTTTATACGATTCATCCTTTAATTTTTTTAATATTTATGCGTTCTTATATGAAATTTAGGCTTCTAGTTTTTGACCAATGGTTGTAATAGCATGAAAGAATAAATCTATGAAGGCTTGGCGATCCACACTGTGTAACACATGTACATTTGGTGCTTTCCCTGTTTTATTTACATAATCAACAAGTGTAGTACCCTGTGTTAGCGAGCCATTCAACTCGACTTCTACAAAATAATCGTCACCTTTGAAAATTTCTGGAGCCACTAAATAAGCCACTGCACAGACATCATGAATACGAATTTGTTCTTCAAATCCAGGTGTATAGAATGGCGTTTGTGATTGTGTAAATGTATAGAAATTCATCATTTCTGCTACCTTTTCAGCAAATGGCGTCCCTAAATGACTTAATGCTTTCATCTCTTCTCGGGTAATATACGCTTTATGCGTAACATCTAAGCCACTCATAATAACTGGCACACCTGAACGGAATACTAATTCAACCGCATGAGGATCTACATAAGCATTAAATTCAGCAGTAGTAGACATATTCCCGCCCACAGCTGAACCGCCCATCCAAGAAATTTCCTTAATAGCTGGTTTCACTTCAGGATGTGCAAATAATAAGGCAGCAATATTAGTCAATGGACCTGTCGCTACAATTGTAATCGGCTCTGTTGCCTTCATTAGGACATCTACCATGGCTTGGATAGCTGGTCGATTACTCGCTTGTAAAATAGGTTCTGCCCATTTTACATTTCCTAATCCGCCCTCTCCGTGAATATCTTCAGCCACTTCTTGTTTACGCAACATTGGCTGTTGTAACCCTTTTGCTACTTCCACATCTACCCCAATATACGTTAAAAAGCTAAGTGTATTATAAGTTGTTTTATCAATCGTTAGATTACCTGCTTCAACTGTCACTAATTGAATATCTAGTTCTGGTCGGGCAAATGCTAACGTAAGCATCATTGTATCGTCAATACCTGGGTCACAATCAATTATTACAGGGATTTTTTTCATTTTCAGCCAACCTTCCTTCATCCTAAACTTAGAAGTTTTTGTTCTTAACTCTTTTAACGTTCGTAAACGACATACCACTCGTCTTTATCAAGATGCATTGATGTTCCAACATAGCCATCCTTTAATAAAGCTTGTTGGCCTTCTGTATCGCTCATCAAAATATATACCTGTTCTTTATAATGAGCTGGTTCTTGCGCTGTAAGATCTTTGAAAAATACATAGCGTAGCTTATCTACATATTTTATTTTTAATGCTTTAACAATTAGATTTTGTGAGAACTTATCTTTTAAGCTTGGAATATTCAATGGTTGTACAGTAGAACAAACATAATCATAAAGATTTAAGTCAATTTCCTCCATAATCCATTGCGCCATTTTTTTCTGCAAATTATGTCCACGATATTTTGGTGAAACATTTGATATCTCTTGATATAACACGCGAGAAAATTTTTCTTCAGGAATACCACAATCATAGCCAAGATGTTCCTCGTCTACTTCAGGACTGACTAATGCGCGAAAACCAATTAGTTCATCATCCGCAAATACCCCAATCATCATCCCTTTTTTAGTCAAAATATACTCATATTCCTCTGTAGTCAATGGTTGTAATACCGAACGTATCGGTAGTGCTTCATACACTTCCTGTTGTAACGTTTCTATTAATTCCATATCTTCCATTGTTAAATGACGTACATAAACAGGTGTCTCACCTAAAAATTCTTTTCTTAAAAATGGCATCTATTTCACCTCTATTTTGTGATTTTTTCTGAGAAGGCTGTAAGTTCTAATAAAATAGATTCATCAATATCAATACCTAAGCCGGGTTGCTCATTTAATTGAATAAATGGTACTTCATATTTTAAATTCCCAATATCTTTCGAGAATTTCAGTGGTCCTGTTAATTCTACACTACTAATAATTTTTTTAGAAAATGCTACGTGGAATCCCGCTGCTGAACCTACTGAAGATTCTACCATTGAACCAATTTGACATTCAATTCCTGCCATTTCAGCCATCACTGCTAATTTCATAGCTGGATAAATCCCACCGCATTTCATTAATTTAATATTGGCTTTATCTGCCGCACGTTTTGCAATAACTTCACGCATATCACGTGCGTTTCGTAAGCCTTCGTCAATCATTAAAGCGATATCTGATTTTGATTTAATCTCTACTAAACCATCGATATCATCATCAATTACTGGTTGTTCTAACCAATCGATATCCAGATTATTCATTTGGCGTAATGCTTTAAGTGTCGTTGAAGCATTTCCCCAACCTTGATTGACATCTACTCGGATAGCAATGTTTGTTCCTACACGTTCTCTTACTGCTTTAATACGCGCTACATCATCATTTACTTGTGTACCAACTTTCATTTTAAATGAAGTATAGCCTTGCTCAATCTTTTTAGCTGCTTCTTCTGCCATTTTTTCTGGTTCTCCAATTGAAAGAACATGTGTGATTGGGAATTTCTCATGATAGCGTCCACCCAATAATTGATAAACAGGTACATTCATTGATTTTCCAGCAATATCAAAACATGCAATATCAATTGCTGCCTTTGCAGCTGGCGCAGGTTTCACGACATGATTCATTACTTCGTGAATTTTTTCGAATTCACGTGGGTCTAGCCCAATAACTGCCGGTGCTAAATCATTTTTCAACACTTGGAATGTGCTTTCCCAAGTTTCACCTGTGATATGTTCATCAGGTACAGATTCTCCATAACCGACAATACCATCATCTGTTGTCATTTTTACAATAATTGATTTGATTGCATCATATGTTGCATAACTAATAATAAAGGGATCGACTAAAGGTAATTTAATCGCAAAAATTTCTATTTCTTTAATTTTCATTTATGGTACACTCCTAATAGATATTATGTCGTTAAATAGTCGCTAATTGAATTAAAATAAAAAAAGCAAAGGAAGATAGATATAATGCCCATCAAAATTGCTTTCATTAGCTCTGAAGCTTATAAAAAGTATATCGCAAGTATTCTGAAAAATATAGACGATATTGAAATTGATTTTTATATTTACCAGCAACATGAGGAAGCCGTTCAACTTGTCAAAAAAATCAAAGGCTATGATGTGATTATTGTCGGTGGACTTATCCCCTATCTTCATATACAATCTTCCATCAAAGAATTCCCTTGCCCTTGCTTGCATATTGAGCAAGATGAAACTTCTGTTGCTACAACATTATTATCAGTTTTAGCGAATAAACCGTATGAATTGAGTGAAATAGCTATTGATGTAATTGATGAAAATTTTGTTCATAATGTTTTAAATGACTTAAATTATAAAGGATCTACTCCTTATATACTTCAGTCTACTTCAGAAACACTTTACGAACAGTATATGACACTATTTAATACTAAAAAAATTAAACTTATTATTACAAGTGTTCATCCTTTATATAACCAATTGATCAAAGAAAATATTCCTGTTTTAACGATGATGGATTCTAAAACAGCGACCATTCAAAAATTAGAAAGTATTAAAGCAGAGGTACTTTTACAAAAATCGAATGCCAATCGTGCAGCTGCTGGACTTGTTTATTGTGCTGATAAAGACTTTGGCTTGTTTTTACAATTAGTCAAAATAATCCATGCTCGCTACAAAAAAACCGCCAATAATTGCTATGAAATTTATACCACTACTGGTTCCCTTCAATATATGCTACAACATAAAGATTTACACGAACTCCTTAATTTATTTAAACAGCCTTATACTATAGGCTTTGGCTATGGTGAAAACTTTACTGAAGCAATGAAACATGCACAAGAAGCAATTAAATTTGCCAAACCAAATGAAATCTATTTATTGAATTCATTAAGTGAATTAAGTGGACCGTATCCAAATAAACACACGATGCTATCTTTACAGCTTCAGAACAGCAAAATTATTGAAATGTCAGAGAAAACGAAATTAAGTGCATTAAGTTTAGCTAAAATCATGGCATTTATTAAAGAACGTCAATCACATCAATTTACCGCACAAGATTTAGCTGACTACCTTCATGTGACACGCCGTACAGCAGAACGTTCTATAAAAAAATTACTGGAGCATAACTATATCGAAGTCATTTCGAGTGAAATGACCTATCAAAAAGGGCGACCTCGTTCTGTCTATACGCTGAAAAAATTTCCTGAATGAAATGGTAGTTTATAAAATAGCGACCTCATAAAAAGGTAGAAATCGCGTTTTGCGATTTCTACCTTTTGTAAACTTTAAAAGAAAAAGAGCATTTATCTCTACTTTCCGTGAAATTTTTATCTGAGCCTATGAACTTTTTTAAAATTAAACGACAGTTGGATTTAATTTTTCTTCTTCCGCCGCTTGTTTATTGGCTTCTTCTATCTCTTCAGGTGTCATTTTCACAATGGCAAATCCAGTATATGCATAGATGATTGATATAATTGGTACAACAAAGTTTAAAATCGCATAAGGTGCATACTCAAATGCACTTACACCTAATGTTGCGAAGATAAACACACCACATGTATTCCAAGGGAAGAATACAGAAGTTAATGTTCCCCCATCCTCTAACGCACGCGATAAATTTTTAGAATGTAAACCTCTTTGACGATAGGCATTACTAAACATACGTGATGGAACAACGATAGAAATATATTGTTCTGAACACGTTCCATTTGTGAAGAGGCATGCTGCAATCGTTGATGTTACTAAGCTACCTGTCGATTTAGCAAATTTCAAGATTACTTGTAGCAGTGATTTTAACATGCCTGAGTATTCTAAAATCCCACCGAAAGTCATCGCAACAATTGTCATCGAAACCGTATTCATCATGCCGTCTAATCCACCTTGATTGAATAGCTGATCAACTAATTCATTGCCAGATGCTAATACGAAACCACTTTGTAGTGTTTCTAAAGCAAATTTTACCGAGCCACCCTGTACAGTAATTTGTAATAAGAAGCCTAGGATAATCCCGATAACAAGAGCCGGAATAGCAGGTACTTTTTTAGCTACCATGACAATAACTGCAACTGGCACAATTAATAACCAGGGTGAAATATAAAAGGTATCCTGAAGAACCTGTAAAGTTGTTGTGATACTTTCCGACTGCATACTTACATCTGAGAATTTTCTACCTAAAAAGCCAAAAACAACAACTGCTATGATTAGCCCAGGAACAGTTGTATATAGCATGTGACGAATATGATCAAATAACGCAGTTCCCGTTAAACCAGATGCAAGATTGGTCGTATCTGATAGAGGTGACATCTTATCTCCAAAATAAGCCCCCGAAATAACAGCTCCTGCTATCATTGCAGCTGGTATTCCCATACTTAAACCAATTCCCATACCAGCCACACCAACAGTAGCCATGGTAGACCAAGAACTTCCGATAGCTAATGAAACAATGGCACAAAGAAAGAGAATGGTAACTAAAAACCAGGCAGGTGATATTAGTTTTAATCCGTAAAAAATCATTGTAGCTACTACGCCGCCACCTACCCAAGCGCCAATGGTAAAACCAACTAACATAATAATAACAATGGCTGGTAATGCCAATTTAATGCCCTTGTACATCATTTCCTCTACTTCACGCCATTTAAAACCGTGTTTCATCGCTACTATTGCAGCAATGACTGTCCCTAAAACCAATGGTACATGTGGACTTGTCTCTAAAACAGCGACTGCTATCCCCATGCTTATAATCATTAGTAGAAACGTTAAAATGGTCCAACGTGCTTTAATTTCTTTTTTCATTGTTTCATCCCCTTTAACTATCTGAAAATTTTTAATAATTTACTTTTTATACATAATATAATTTAAAAAACAATTGGTCAACGCAAAATAAATGCACTAAAAGAGAATTTAACGCTTAAAAACAGCTTAATTTTGATTTTTAGAGATTATCAGGACATTTACTCAAAATGTATAAAAATACATATAGACATATAAAAAAACACACCATTTATGATGTGTTTTTTATATGTTTAACGATTATTTAGGTGTCGTTTCAAGCAATGTCGCTAAAACTTTTGAAGCATCTATCAGGGCTGAACGCTCAAAAGTCATTTTTGGATGATGTAATCCCGGTGCTAGATTCGCCCCAACTCCCAACATCGCTGCCTTTAATTGAGGATTTTTCACTGTATAAAAATGGAAGTCATCCGCTCCAGGTGTATGCACTTCTTCAGTGCAAAATTCTTCACCTAAAGTTGTGATAATCGCCTCTCTTGCCATTTGTGCTGCTTCTGACGAAACTTCTGCACCTGGTGTAAAATCATAGAATTTCCATTCCATATCAATTTTAAACTGTAAGCGAATTGCTTCCAAACCAAGTTGAATAGCCTGTTTCATTTCTTCCAAAAGTTCATTACTCTGTGCACGAATATCCATAGAGTATGTCGCTCCACCTGGAATGATATTCGTACTTCCGCCATCAGCTGCAATTTTTGTTAACTTAGCTGAATGTGGTTCGAAAGGAGAGAAATGTAAGTTATTTAATAATTGGTGAATTGCCATTACTACATCAATCGCATTTTGACCTTGATGCGGTCTTGCACCATGAGCATCTGTTCCTTTAATTGTACCATCTAAAAAGTATGCAGCTCCATGATGAATTGCAGGTGTTATTTTTCCTAGTGGTAATTCTTCAATTGGACGAAGATGAACGCCGAATAGATGAGATACGCCTTCAATTGCACCATGCTCGTATGCTGCTACTGCACCATTTCCTAGTTCTTCTGCAGGTTGGAAAATAAAACGAACTTTATGATTTAATTGTTTATCTTTCAAGCTTAGTAATGCGCCAAGTACCATTGTAATATTGGCATCATGTCCACAGGAATGGTTTGCTTGCCATTTCCCATCAAGTTCTTGCCAAAGTGCATCAATATCTGCACGTACAGCAATGGTTTGATCGCCTGTACCAAGTTCTGCAGTCAATCCTGGAATATCTCCGAATAATTTGTAAGGAATATTTAATTCATCCATAATAGATGCAATTTTTTTGGTTGTTTCATATTCTTTCCAGCTTACTTCTGGATTGGCATGGAAGTATTCAAACCATGTATAAATTTGTTGTTCGATTGTCATTTCCGTCATTTCTACACCCCGTTATTTACTTCTCTTTTTTTTCAAATTGCGCATCGCCATTAGCTGATTACGTTTATTTGATAATTTATTTACCCCAATTAACATCATAATTTGAACCATTGTTATTGGTAAAAACACACGTTTACGATAAGCTAAATATTTTGGATTCCACTCATCTGCATACTGTTCTTTTAAATTTTGTAATTCCACGTGGACTGTTGGCTCTTGCGCATCTACTAATATTTGCGCAGCTATTTTTTCTGAAATTCCAGCATATTTTGAAATCCCTACATGTTTTAAATACGTCATACCTAAATTTAATCGTCCATAATTTGCTTGTTTGGCAACCATGAGCACATGAAATAGCATGAAATCCATCGCATGTTCAACAAGCTCTGAATGATGAATTCGCATTAAACTTATTACAAGTGTATTCTTCTCATCATGTAATGGTATCAAATTTGCAAAAACAACAATTTGATTTTTTTCATTTCTTAACACAGCAATTTGTCCACTATTTAAATAAATTTCATCAAATAAATACGATTCTTCTCTAAATTCATGTTCACTTTGCCAATTATTCGATAACTGTGCCAACTGTTTCGCAAACTCATGCGTAAATGGTGCACGTAATAATTCAAAATGATAACCTGCCTGCTCCATCGCAAGATATTGCCTATCATATTTATGCTGTTCATCTAATGTAATTTCTAAATTCTTTATATTGATATAGCCTTCTTCACCCAATCGAAAGAAATTGTACCCATACCCATATAAATAAGGAATGAAATGATTACTTACCTCATAAAATACAGGTGTATAGCCGTATAAATCAGCAAATTCAATGAATTCTTCAACTGCCTCTTTAAAATCCTGCTGTTTACCAACTAAGTCACCTAACACAATAAGTTTATCTGCTGATACACGATATGGAAATAAAACCGTCTGACGTTCGTTCCAATAGAAGCATTGTTTTTCATGTGTCTCAAAATGAAAAGCTTCTTTCCCACCATAAATAGCTAGATGCTCAAAAATTTCTTTTTTATGGTCTACCACATACTTTTTCTTAAATTGAGTTTTCTTATTTTTCCATATTTCAAAGGTGACAACACCAGCTACTACAACTACACCAATTATCGCACTTAAAAATAAATCTTGTGAATCGCTACTTAAAAACTCATGTACACGAACTGATAATTTATAACGCGATTCTTCTAAAGCTAAAAAGCCTAAAACAAGATAACTTAATAGAATAAGAGAAATAACAAGTGTATTGAGTACCCCCCTCCCCCAAGTTTGCACGTAGCTATGTCTGTAAAAGCGATTCTTCGATAAATAGAGGAGAAGTGCCACAAATAACATAAAGAGTGCCTGACGATATTGTACGCCTTTTAAAATGAATAAGGCAGCCGCGAATAGTAAAACAAATAAAGTTAGCTTAAATGAACGCTTGTCTTTATATGAAATACCATTGGATAAAGTTAATAGTACGAAACCTGTAATAACGGACACTTGATGAGAAACATTTACAAAAGGCAACGAAGTAATTTCTCTTAAAAATTTTAATTTTTCAATTGCACCTGGAGCCGCTGTTGAAATAAGTAAAATTAATCCCGCTAAAAACACGAGTGCCGTTGCAATAATATGGGTCGTTTTTGTCAATAATCCATTTGGGATACTGTTGTAGCCAATATTAAAAGTTCCCCATATATCTCGTATGAAGAGAATTAGCCCCGCAATAAACGGAATGACATAATAACCAATTCGATAACATAATAAAAGAACAAGTACCGTTTCAGAAGAAATATTTAACTCGGTTGCCCCCCAAATGAATACTAAATCAAATGAGCCTAGTCCTCCTGGTATCATGCTGACAATCCCAGCTGCTGAAGCAATAACAAATACAGGCCATAAATCAAACACTGAAACTTCAATATGTAATAATTTCGTTAAAATTACTAGCATACAAAAAGCGCCCAGCCATTCAACAATTGAAACGCCAACTAACAATACATCGCCTAAAACTTGTTTCATCGTTACTTTCTTTAAAATCAATTGAATCAATGCTTTTATAAATAAAAATGGTGTATATAAACCAATAAATCCTGCAACGAATAATAAGAAGGGATGCTCTTGGAATAATTCTAACTGCCAAAAACCAATCACTAAAATATCTGCAAATAATGAAATACCAGCCAAATAAAATAGGGTGACAGAAGCAATTGTTTTAAAAAATGCGCCATTTTCCATCTCTGGCTTTTTAAAATAATGCGTTCTTAATAAAACGCCAATTAAACCACCAAAACCAATTAAGTTAGAAAAGGAATTTATAATTAATGATTCCTTCATTAATTTTTTAATAGGGTTTTTAATTTTTAATTTTTTTACAATAAAAAAATCATAAAAAAACATTGGAAATGCTAAAATTAATGGAACAACAGCAATTAAAACCAATGCACGAACATCAATAGCCCCTAATTCACTTGCTATCTTCTCTCCATTTGCTTCTTTAATAATTTTCCCAATTTCATGTATGGCGAATACCATTAATAAGATGGGTAAAATAACCTTAAGCCACTGAATAATGGTCGAGCGACTAATCTTCATCCTTCTCACCCATTCATCTTTTGTTTTTATTACTATCATAACAATAATGCGCTTTTAAAAAAGTAAAACGTTTTTTTATATGAATAAAGTAGAAAAAATCTCCTATGATTCATTTGTTCTTTTTCTATTATAAACAAAAAAACCACTTATTTCGCCCTATAGCAAATAAATGGTTTTCGATTTTTAACTATTTAATTAGACACTCTACTTACTTTAAAAAAGTGGAGCAATAGATTAGGCATTTCTACATATTCTATTCATATTAGTTTAAAATTTCCACTGTCACTGTGTGTACACCATATTTTACTGCCGTATCATAATCTGCCACAAGTAAATCAATACGATTTCCTTTAATGGCTCCACCTGTATCGCCAGCTACCGCTGTACCGTACCCTTCAACCCAAACAGTTGAACCTAATGGAATGACGCTTGGATCTACAGCAATAAGATTCGGTGTAGAATTACGCACATCAATACCAGTCGCTGTAATACCTGAGCAACCTGGGCAATCAGCCACATAAGCTGTTGCTGTCATAGTAAGTGTACGTTCAGAAGAATTTGATTGTTGTGTTGTGTTGCGAGTTTTTTGTTGCGAAGTTTTCTTTGAAACCGGATTTGACACGGCTGTAGTTTTCACGTTTTTAGCTGTTGCCTGTTTTTTGACGACCGCTTTTTTACCTGGAATAATTTTTTGGTCTTCATTTGTTAATGACAGTGTAGTACCAGCAATTATTAAATCGCTTGAAAGTTGATTATAAGCTTTTAATTTTTTCACTGTAGTACCTGTTTTTAATGCGATTTTTGACAAAGTGTCGCCAACTTTAATGGTGTATAAAGAACGCTCTTTTGTTTTTTTACTACCTATTTGTAATGTTGCGCCTGCAAGTATTAAATTTGAATGTAAGTGATTAATTTTTTTCAAATTTCCAACCGATACATGATGCTCTTTAGAAATAGTCCATAATGTATCGCCTTTTTCCACTTTGACCTGAGCTGCTGAAGCTGTATTTGCTGTCATAGCTATAATCGCAAATGTAAAAGCACTTGCAAGTGCAAGAATTTGTTTCTTCATCGTTTTAAAAACGACCTCCTCGTTTGTACCAACAGCTTTCTACTATACATTCCGATTATGACAAATATATTACAAATAGATTTCTTAGAAGTAACAGCAATATTACACACCATGGGTTTAATTA
>JAGHSJ010000179.1 GCA_018065935.1 Candidatus Kurthia equi | reverse complement strand
ACTGTCTAGCAGATAACTAATAGACGCGTACGCTTTATGATTGTTCAGTAAATCTGGGGAACCTATTAACTGTCCTCCATAGATAATTGACACGATTGACACAACAAACGCATCCCATTTCAATAGTAACAATGCTTTATTCATTTCTCACGCTCCTTTTTGACAATATAAAAAGACCTACTCGATTGAGTAGATCTTCGTTTTTATTTACTTTCAGTTAACGCACAGTTTGGTTCTATATCGCCTTCAACTCATTTTTTAGTTTTAATATGTTATCAAAATAACCTATTTCTACCATTCTCTCATAAACTATATTTCCGATTAATTCATATCCTTTAGAATTGAAATGAACATTATCAGACAATAAACTTGGAGGTATCATGCCTTTTTCCATAGCTTTTATATCTTCAGCTGTCGGTTCTATTCCAGCTCTTTCTAAGCCGTTATCGCTAATGATTTCTTTAATGTTAATATATCTTTCTCCGTACTCTGATTCCATCATTTTTTCCAAGTCGTCATTGAAACTATTATCTGTTGTCAATCCTATAACGATATATTTTTCATTTGATTTTTCCATGTTTAATACGGAGTTGATTTGACTTATCAAGTTTGCATTATTTGAAAATCCGCCATTTGTTCCCATAAAAACAATCGGAACATAATTTTCATACTTTTCTGAAGAGTCGGTTTCAACTATAGTATTATCATTTACTAAAATAGATTCACCAGATGATAGTCGTTTAAAATAATAAGTAAAATTTTCGCTTGTATAATCTTCCTGATCAATTGTTATGGTTCCTTTAACTCCGTTTATGGTTACTGGATTCATAGCTAAGTCACCTTGCCTTAACGGTGCAACATCATTACCATTTGAAGATGAAAGTGTAATTTCTACTTCTTCTGAAGTTGCCGGAATTGTAAATTCTTTTTCTACAACAAACGGAACATTACCTATACGACCCATAATTGTATTTGTTGTTTCTCCGCCTACACCATTATTAACTACCGATATGTTGTCAATATTAGAAACTATAAGTTGTTGAAGAACTTTAGGGTAGCTGACGCCTTCTCCACCAGCTCCGTTTGTTAATGAATCTCCCCAAGCGACAAAACCAGGTATATCATTAATAATCGCCTGTTCAATTTCTTGTCTTTTTTCTTTTTTTGCTGTGGCGATTACTGTGTATTCTTCAGTATCTTTCGCAAAACTTTTTTGCTTAAGATTGGAATACTGTTGACCAGTGACAATAAGAACTAACGTGAAGAATAATAATGCTATAATAACAACTTTTTTATAATGAGATTTCATATTAAATATACTCCCCCTTTTAATGATTACTAACGTTATAATATTGTCACATCAAAAAGAGGTTGTCAATCATTGAATAAATTTAAGTGTACAACACCTTTCGTGGCTCTTCGTTTTTTAGAAAACTAATGAAAGGTCTTGACATTAATTCAGCACCTGCATAGTTAGGATGAACAGAATCTTCGATATAATTGAGTCTATTTAAGCAATTGATTCCACAAGAATGTATATCGATAAAGCGATGGTTCATAAACTCGGCAACTT
>JAGHSJ010000378.1 GCA_018065935.1 Candidatus Kurthia equi | reverse complement strand
ATAACAACTATAATATGTCAACTATTCATAATAAAAGCCATTATTTAGATAAGAATTAACAACATCTGTTGCGTTCCCTCTGTCACCCAGGGGGATTGATGCATTGGAACACTTGACAAAACCACTTAAGGTTGAAATTTTAACATTTTGCATTAATGGTCTACCAGCCACTCCGGTCGGATAGTCCTTTGAACCATAATTCTCACAAGCGAATGAAATCCAGTATCTTTCCTGAATTGCTGTGATATTTCCTGAACCTCCAGTGATGCAAGACTGCGCATCTATAACAGCATTGGCAGTTGAAACAAGGCCACCAGCAACACCAGCCACTGCTCCAACAGCACCACCCGTTAAAATTGAAGCACCAGCTCCGATTGCTGTTGAAATTAATTGTCCTGCATTTATTGTTGTATTGCCGCAAGCAATTTGAACACCAATCTGTCCATTAAAGGTTGCAACATCATTTCCATTCTGATGATAGATTCTGTATGTGATTGCTCCACTAATGCAGTCCATCATTATATCACAATAAAGATCATCCTCTCCGGCATCAATTGGATTGATTGAAACTAGTCCAATTGATGGAAGAAATAGAGTATATCTTGAGAAGGATGGTGAATATTTTCTAAAATCAGAATAAACATTTGTTGGTGTATTTAATTTAATTGTTAAATTATAAAAAGGGTTTGAATTAACATGATACCCTGACAGGTTTAAATTCCAAATTCCTATATTAACGGATGAAGGTTCCTTGAGTGCTGGATTAATAGGTAGCCACATCATAGGACTTGAATGATCACTAACATTTGCAAGTGTTAATTCACTTGTAGTTAGTGCATCATCAACTGAATTCACAATCTTCTCAATTGTTGAGCCATTATTACCGGTGGTTGTATATTGTGTTGAATTATAAAAAGCATTAGCCTGAGCAAGTGAATCAAAAACATATGGTTTTACTCCTGCTCTGCTTTGAACTAGTATCTGATAAAGTCCATATGGACTTAAACCTATATTGGTATTAATTGTTGACTTATTAACCAACTTCTGTGCACTTGAAAGATATGGATCGGGAAGATAGATATCATAATTTGATGCAGACCTCTCAACAAATGCAGTATAATTACCTATTTCCGTTCTATGTGTTGCCAATAAATCCAAACTGCAATGTAATTCAAAAATGTTATTATTCAAGCAAACAATATCATCTATAAAATAGCAATGTTTATCAAACGCACAATAATTATACTTGGTATCAATTCCATCAATTAAAAATATCGGATGTTCTAAAGAACAATCTGATTTTAAATTGATATGCATTTCAACTCTGCTGTCCTCTGGTGGCAGCTTCGTTGAATTTTTTCTTTTAGAAAAATTTTTCCATAAATATAATAATTTACTCATTTTAACCTCCTAAAGTTTTTTCTTTAATAATATAAAGAAAAAAGACTGATGTCAAATCAGTCTTTTTCCGATTTTGAAAGGAAATTTATGTAGATTAATCGTGATACTCTACATATGAAACAAAGTAATCCTTACCATCTTTTGATTTTTTCTTTTCAGTGTGTAACCAATGTTTACCTTTTGCAAGGATCTCGTTATCTTCATCTTCATACTCATCAAAGTAATCAATTGAGGAAGTTGGTGCATATCCATATGATTTATCATTGCCAAAAATTAGTAAGACAAACTTACCATACTGGCTCTTTCCTTTATGAACTGCTGTCAACTTCAATTCTGATAAACACATATCTTCATGTGATACCTTATCAAGTCCATCAATTAACTCTTTAATGTTTCCATTTGTACCTGTTCTAATTGCCATTTCTTTTTCCTCCTTTGGCTTGTTGAAATTTGTTACCTCCAACACATTGGAGCTGTTAAGGTAACAGCTCCGTTGGAAGCTATGGAATATCTACCGGAATTCAATCGGTATAATCATATTAGCATGGAATTGTTTGAATGTAAATAGTACTTTAGTACTATTCTTCTACAATCCATTCTTTTAGTATACCATTTTCATCTGTTCGCATACATGAACAAATCCATTTTCCTTTGATTGCGAAGAAATAATATTTTCCATCAATCTTCTGTAATCCATCGACAGCATAACCTTCCTTATTGAAATAATACCAATGCTTGTTAATAACCACCCAACAATTTTTATAGTATGTTATTCCATCAGGTGAATAATAGAATCCTTTTTCATCTTTAGTCCAACCTTTTTCATATTTTGTTGTTAGTCCGGAATAGTCAAACCAATTTCCAATAATAGCACCACTCTGTTCATCACCCCACCATCTAGTAGAATATTCTCTTGAATCGATATGAACATAATTATCATCAATTTTTCCAATTCCATTTATGCCAAGTGATTGGCAAGTAGTTGTTATTATTTTCCATCCAATTGGTTGATTATTTTTATTGAATGCGCAGAAATCAACTGCCATACCTTTGGTGTGATAATCATTTGAATAACCACCAATTGAAATTGAATATCCTGGTGTTCTGTAACCACTTGAAACAATTATGTAACTGATCTCCGGAATGTATTCAAATAATTTCTCTAAAAATGAAATTGTTTTATCATCAATATAAATATCATCAGAATCAGGTGATGCGAATTCCTTCACCTGAAAGTGTTGTGATATATAAGTATTACCATTATTTTTTAATGAATATTTTTTAATCATTTAATCGTCCTTCTTTCCTATCTGCGTTCCGAAATAGAAGCCTATTATTGTTGTGTAGATTGTGAAAAAGTAATCAGGTAAATCTACACCCTGAACTAGTGTGAATATTATTGTGGCTGTTAACGACAAGGTTACCAAACTTTTTACTTTTAATAAATTCATCAAATTCTTCATTTATATATTGAACCTCCTCATCAAATTCAAGAACATCCGAAGGTGCTTCTGTCAGTATAATTTTGTTTGCGTTTTTGACATATCTACGATAAAAACTAAACACTTTTTCCATTTCTTTAACTCGTTCAACTCCGAATTTTTCTTGAGGGTTTTTAAATTTTGTTTCTTTAACCATCTTTCTTTATCTCCTTTGAATCATTTTTCATTAACTCTTCTAAACAATTCCTTTATTTGTTCTTCCATCACTGGCAGTCTTTTGGCAAAATTGTTATGTTCATCAACCTTCTTTTCCAACTGCTCAACTCGGTAACTTATTAATTTTGAGCCTACTGCAATTCCTGAAAATGTTCCTACTAGAGTGCCAACTAAAGAAATTAAAGCGATAATGATTGTTGCTATTTCTGTGGTCAAGAAATCAATTCACCTCCTTTATAACACCATCCTCGATTGTGTATGTTATATCATAATTATAATGATAATCTAACAATAGGTCAATACTGGCAGAATTCCATAAATTTAATGATAATTTTACTATATACTTTTTCAGATCCATTGTTTTCCTCCTACATTTTGAAAAATTGTTTATAATTCATAATTAAATCATAAATGGTATATTCTTGATATGACATATTATGCTCAATTGTTGCTTGTTGCAATTCAAAAATATAATCACGATAAAATCGCCTCTGGTCAGTTTCTGTATTCAAATCATAAAATGAAATTGATTTCTCATTAGGTGACAATGAAAAATAATAATTCTCATTCTTTTGATAAAGATAATAAACCTTTTCTTTATGTCTTATTGATATGATTGGTTTATAACCTTTTAACTTTAATCTCTTGATGCAGCTGAAGTCGTTATAAGCGAACTGGTTATCAAATGTCATTCTGCCCCAGGCTGTGTTCCCCATTGCCTTATATATTGCAGAATTCTTTTCAACATTATCAAATTCAGAAGTATTGACAATTAAATGTATTAAAATCCCTCTGTCCTGAAGATGAATGTATTCAATGTTTTGCGCTTGCATTTCTGCAACAATGTCGGTCACTTCCAATACATTCATAACCGGATTGCTTATACTTGTTGCGTTGGCTAAGCACACAAGTCTCAAAGGATTCAAATTCTTATGTTCCCTTCCTCGACTGATTGTCTTATACAGATCCATCAATTGCTCACCTTCCTTACGATTAACTCTATCCCATGGTTGCGGAATAAATTCATCAAAAATAAGCAATTGCTCTTTTTTATAAGAAGAAAAGTCAAAACCTTTATATTTTGAAACGGCTGAAAGTCCTAATAAGTAACCTATCGGAGTACCATAAGCTGCACCCTCTGAATCGTGCTGATAGAATGCTCCAAGTCCTTTTTTAATTTGATGGGCTTGGATGTCAATATTTCTATCATTATTAATAGGATTAAAAGGCGAAATGTTAAAACCAAATTCATTTTTGGTTCCAACCTTACCTGATCCTGAACAAAGCAATTCAACATCTTCAATCGTTCTCTTTGTGTAAATAAAATCTGCGTTCTCATCCAGTGAATAGCATAGAGTTGAGTAAGTTTTTCCGGTGTTTCTTCCTCCTATTATAAGGTAACACCAGCAATCCGGATAAGCTTCTATGTCATTTTTAAAATCATAATAGTGAGTAGTCTTTTTCATCATAAATCTGTATTGATACCTCCTCTTGTACTAAATCATCCAGTGAGCGAACATCTATCGCTGATAATAAATAATCACAACTTGTTAAATTAATTGAGTCACCGGTTTCGTTTCCGTTTTCGTCTATATAAATTTCATCTACATTTATATAGGTATGTGTTAACTTTCCGGTTGTTGTGCCGTCAAAAATCATTCCGGAAGTGAAGTTATTAATGTCATTTTTTAAACATTTATATCCAACTTTTGGTACTCCAGCAAGAGTTATTGCTAACTCTCCTTTATGTTTACCAGCTGCATGTCTACCACAATACCTTTTTGCGCCTAAAGTTTTAAATTCTGAATAAACATCTTCTTTCGGATCGTGTTCTGCAACTCCAAGCCAGTAATCTCTTCCGTTGTGATTGACAGCTCCGTAACCATTATCTAGTAATAATTGTTTGCAGTTTTCATTGTACTGGTTTACCTTGTCAACATTCCATTTTGTTGCATAACACGAATCAGTGTCAGAGTAACACCATATACCTCCGTTTTCATAATCAACGCAATACCCTAAACGGAATAAATTTCTATATGCATATGATGTCACCCAACAACCTATTTGGAATGGAAGAATTGAAGTATATCTATCAATATATTTTTGATAGAGTTCTTCCTCATTTTCATTTGAATAAAAATATTCTCCTGTTTCATAATCCTCAACTATGGTGTCCTTAACTGCTCTCTGGCAGTGCATTCCATAGACTGAATTTAATTTTGATTTTGCAAGGGCATATAAAACAGGATCCTGTCCTTTTAATTTTGTTTTATCTATGAACAATTGATAAATATAATCAGTTAGCCATCTTGGAAGGTATGATTTTGTGGTAAATTCAACTTCTGTGCAGATATTCAAATCAAAGTCATATTGATTGCAAATCACTTCCAAATCAACCTCATTCATATAACATTCTATATATGAAGCTCCTAAAATTCTACCATTGTCTAACACAGCATTGATTGTTTTAGTACATTTTGAAAATTGCAGCGCTGGCATTGAAATATCATCATTTTTTAGAATCGGATTTACTAAAATCAGCTTAAACATAAATGCATATTTTTCTTTAAATTCAAGTATATACCACACCGATTTATCAGCAATTTTCATAAACTTTCCATTAGGATATTTATAAGCTAACATGCAAAACGGATAAGATGATGCGAAATCGTAACCCTTTACCCATTCAACAATTTTATCAATGATTTTTCGAAAACCATGCGTGTAGCCTCCATGATATACCATTAAGGCTTTTTGATATTGTTCCCATGTCAGGAACTGCTTCAAAAACCATTGTCTAGCTCTATTCTCTTTTCCAATTTCCCTAACTTGCTCTCTTGGGATTCCGGTTGCTGTGTATGGCATTGAATAAATTGATTTTCCTAACGTGTCCATCATTGCCTGAATGCATTCAACTCCAGCAAGTGTATCATGTTCTATATATTCCAATTCATCAAATGAAAAGGATTCATTTTGATTTCTTAATTTGTCATAATCCCACTTCCCAACTGCCTTTTGGTGTTCAACAGCTAAATCTTTAGACCATTTATCTAAATTCCTCTGCGCTAAAATCAAGGAATCTTTTAGAATTATTCCATTTTCAAATTCAATTGATATCGGATAGTGTGGTTTTGTGTTCAGCTGTTTCTCAGGAAATCCGAACTTTTGAAATATAAATTTTTTCAGAAATGTCCAATCATAGGCTAGATTATGAAAATATATATAAATCTCAAATCCATTTAAGTTATCAACCAGCATCTGAAATGCTTCCATCATTTCAGAAGGTTTTCTGCCCCAAATAGTAACAATGTTGCGATTAAATGCTCTCATTGAAATTGTCCATGCAACAATGTGGTTATCGTCACCTTTTGATTTTTTGCTGGTCTCAGTATCTGCCATAATAATGATATCATTATATGTTCTTGGAATCCCTCGACCAGCTTTTTTGTAGTACATTATATTATTCAGAATTTTAAAATTGAAATCCATATAAAATTGCATTTTATAGGGATAATATTTATTTAAAAATTCTAGTCTTTGCTTTTTCAACTCGCTTGGTTTCATTTAAATAATACATCCTTTGTATAACCTAATTTTAATAATTGATTAGTGATTTCATCCTCTGGGTTGTCAACTTCTTTATTATTTTCTAAATATTTTTCAACCTTAGCTTTTGTTATATCCAAAGCTTTAATTTTTCCAGCTGATACCATAATCTGATCTGAATCATACCCCCTTGCTTTTATTTTATCAAACAATCCCGATTCCCAAAAATTTTTCATCTGCGAAGGTGTAAAATTTGTTCCAAGTCTTGAGTTAAGTGTTGCAGTTCTTTGTTTATTTAATTCTGCGACCTTCTTGTTGGTTGCAGATTTCAATGAGTACTCTGATTCAAGGAACTTGTTGACCATTTCAATTCGTTTCCTCAAAGCCTTCTCGGTTGTTGGAACTTGTCGGTTAAATCTTGGTTTTCCTTGTTTTCCTAATTGTCGATTAACTTGTTGGTATAAATACCTCTGCATTCCAAGGTTTTTCTTTTGTTCAATTCTGACCAGTCGCTGGTCTGCTCTTTTTGCTAATCTAACATATTCATTTCTCAATTCCTGAACTGCTCTTGATTTAGCTTGTTTCTTCTTTTGTCTTTTATTAGCCATTTTAATCCTCCTCAAAAATCTGTTTTATAATGCAATAGGTTATAAACTCGCTCATTGCAACACCATTAAAATTACAAAAAGATTCAATCTCACCTTTTAGTGTTGGAGAGATCCTGAACTGGATTCGCTCAGTTTTCTTCTCTCGTTTGATTCTGCTTATTAGACTTGTTAATCCTTCCATATACCTTATAGATACCTCCTTTATTGATACATTTCAAAAATGCTTCTACCTGATCCAAATTGCTGAAGGTGTATATTACAACACCCTCAGAAGTAACTAATTCTAGTTTTTCATTGATTATCATTACTATTTCTCTTCCAACATCTTATTAATTCCATCGCTAAATCCAGCTCACCATCCAGCTGCATAGAAATATTCGCAACGCCATTCAATAGATAACTGTAATTGCTTAATTGCATATTCAGGAAATCCTTCAAAAACTTCACTTGCTAGTTTTCTTGATGTCACTTCAATTTCCTTCTTGATTTCATCCGTCCAATCAAACATTTTTAATTCCTCCAAATATGTATTAGCCTCTCGACTTGTTAATATTATACCTTATGTACTAACACTTGTCAACACATTTTTAAACAACCTCCGACCCAACATGATCCAGGGCAACTGCTCACCCTGGTATATGGTCAGCTGCTCTCCTGGTGCATTGGTCAGCTGCTCTCCGGTCTCCAGATCTAACTGGTCTCGAAGTCATTGGGGAGTTTTTCTTTTTTGCCTTTTCCTATAT
>JAGHSJ010000390.1 GCA_018065935.1 Candidatus Kurthia equi | reverse complement strand
AATTAAACCATCAGTTGAAATTTTGTACTTTTCTAATAACAGGTGTAAATCATTTTTTGCAGTATTCTGTAGAAGTTCTAAAAAGAAATGTTCAATTTCTATTTCATAATTTTGTTGAGAAATACAGGTGTTGGCCGATTTTTCCAGTGCTATACGGGCACAGGAAGATAACTCTGTGATCAAGATTTTCAAATTATTCATATGTTACTCAATATTCCAAAAGAACAATCAGTTTTTATTTTTATTTCAATCCGAATGGGGTGGATCTTATTATTTTTTAATTTTCATTAAAAACAATACCTTATATTTTTATCTGTTAAAGCATCTGGCACATTCTACACATTTCTTTCGAAATATTACAAAATATTTGACCAAAATTAGTTGCTTTTACATAAATACACAATAAATTATGACAAATAGTCCCGGTTACTGTTAATTTCCTGTTGACTTGAAGTGATTATTTTTTGTTAAATTCGCAACGTTGATTTGAAGTCATAAAAATTAAACTAAATTGAGAAAATCGCGGAACATGATTTAACTCAGATAAACAATAAAATTTAAAATTAGAATAATTAGAGGCATCTTTTGAATAAAAATATATTTTTTATCCCCTTGATTGTAATGATCTCGATGAGTCAATTAACCCTTGCTAATGAAAAACCAGTCGAACTAAAAAAAGGATGTATAAAAGATTATCCTTTAGTTACTGGTGAAACTGACCGCGATTTACTCAATATTTATAGCCAGATATGCGATAAAAAGAATAAGAAAAATATCGCCTTGCAAAATGAATTATTAATTCAAGCTGCACAAAAATATCAGCAACTTGGGAAAAATCTGAAAGCATTGCAGTTGGTAGAGAATTTACATCAACAAAATGTTCAACGTGCTGCTCTTACGGATGTTGCTTTTCTTGCAGGGGTGGGTATAGCCGAGAGTTCTTTGCAATATATGCGTTCAAATGAAGTGCGTTATTTAAGTGAGCAAACGACTTATCCTGCAGCTAAAAAACTGTCGGATCATATTCAGATCTCATTACCTGAACCGGATAAATCTGATGCTCAGCCCATCACGGATGCGTCAATTAAACAAAAAAAAATCTCAAAAAACACTTTCAATAAAAATGCTTCCTTGAACCGTTCGGCTTATAAAGCCACTCAGGTAAATCACCCAAAAAGTAATAATGTACAACTCAAAACAGCTAAAGCATCTGCACGAAACACCATAGCACAGGCCAAACCACAAAATGGTAATACGACAGCTTCTGGTTCAAGCCCATTTGCTTCATTTAATAAGAACTAAAATAGGAGAACATCCATGGCTAAACGTGAAAGTGTGCAAAAGAAATTACAACGAATTCGTCCGCCACGTGTACAACTGACTTACGATGTAGAAGTGGGTGATGGTAAAGAAGTAAAAGAATTACCTTTTGTAATTGGGGTATTAGGTGATTTTTCAGCGGCTTCAGAATTAGAAAAAACAAAGTTAAAAGATAAAAGATTTATCAATGTTGATTTGGACAACATTGATGAGGTGATGCAATCACTTGCGCCACGTGCAAATTTTCAGGTCGAAAACACTTTAACTAAAGAAGGCGGACGTATGGCAGTCGATTTAACTTTTAACTCAATGCAAGATTTCCGTCCGGAAAATGTAGTGCAGCAGGTTGATCCTTTACGTAAATTGGTTGAAGCACGCGAGCGTTTAACCGATTTACGTAACAAAATTTCGAATAATGAACGTCTTGAAGACTTACTTGATGAGGTTTTACAGAATACTGATCAAGTTCGCAGATTAAGCGCGGAGGCAGAACATGAATAATTTACAAACTGCTCATGCAACCAATACCGATGTTGAAGAATTCACTTTGCTGGACTCTATTGTGGAGCAAAG
>JAGHSJ010000044.1 GCA_018065935.1 Candidatus Kurthia equi | reverse complement strand
CTCTAATAGATACGAGAATAAAAGAGAAAGATTTCTCTATTGCATACGAGAAATCAAAACAAAATAGGGACTTTGTCCACATAATTGTTTTTCGAATAGATAATCAGAATCGTAATGAGAAAAACCCGCGAAATATTATACTAATCAATTATTTAACATATGTTGAATATATTTTGCAGGCCTTTTCGGCTTCTTTAAAATCAATAACTTTTTCTCGTCTTGGATCTTTTTCGAATCTAGGATCATATTTATACCTATAAATCTTTGCAGACTTATCAATAATTTCTCCTAAATGTAAGGAAATCCAATGATATTCATTTATAACAACATCTCGATACTTTTCATCTTCTTCATCAAGAATAACGTAGTCCGTTATTACAGTGTCAGGAACAGGTATCATACTTTTGTACACGATTTTCCCATAAAGGTGCATTTTTCCACCACCATCATTTAATACGATTCTTGAACAAAATAAATCACTTTTCCTAATTGTGCCGTTTGGTAAATAATCATAGTTCTTAGGAGATGATAACGGAACAAAATAATTGAACTCGTTAATAGTTAAAACAACACCAATATATTTCCTGGTGTGATTTCTTTCTTCATATTTATTGTCCATAACATTAGGGCATCTTTCACGAAGAAATTCAATATATCCATCACTTAACGACACAAGTTTCATTGCAAATAAAAAGTCCCGTTACGGTGGGACAAGGCCCTTAATAAGTTTTCCAGCACTTTACCTTTCGGATGGCGGAGAGACACCAGCTTATCTCTAAGCACCTATATTAAAACAAGAAATTTTTGCAAAATCAACAATAATTTTTAAACAAATTTAAAATTGAGAATTCTTAAAGTAAATTCCGTTTTTAGAGAATTTCCGGATTTTAGTATGAGAAATATATAATATAAGTCCCCTGTTGGCTATGAAAGGAGGACTTTTTATGTCACATTTGACAGAAGAGAACAGGAAGACAATCGCAAGTGGAATTGCTCACAATAAAACACTAAGAGAACTTGCGAATGAAATTGGATGCGATCCAACCACAATTTCCAAAGAGGTGAAGAAAAATCGAATCATCTCAAAAGAAGCCAAAGGAACTGGCAAAAAATTCCTTTGTAAAAAACTAGAAAAGTGGCCTTTTGTTTGTGTAGATTGCACTCACAAATACAGAGATTGTTTGTTAACGCAGCTTAAGTATGTCGCTCAAATTGCACAAAAGAAATATGAGTACCGATTGCACGAAACACGTAAAGGTTTAAATCTTACAAAAGAAGAACACGAACTCATCAATGTATCGTTAAAAACAGGCAAGGCAGAGAAAAAATCAATTTACAATATTGTTCATGAAGCAAAGCTTCCGGTATCTGTTTCAACAATTTATCGCTACATTGAAGAAAAGAAAGTTGATTTCACAAAAATGGATTTACCATACGCTGTGACTTATAAGAAACGAAAGTCGCAAAACAAAAAGTACGAATACCCTAACAACAAAATTGATAGAAGTAATCGTACCTACATCGACTATCTTTCTTATAAGAAGCATCGAATCAATGAAATGACAGTACAAATGGATTTTCTTGGTTCGATTAAGACTGATAGTAAATCTATTTTAACTCTAATCATACCTGAATTGCATTTTGTTTTTCTTTTTACTATCGAAAACAAGAACGCAAAAAGGGTAGTTGATACCTTTAATTGGATTCAAAATTTGATTGGAATCGATAGCTTCAAAGAAATTTTCCCATCAATTTTAACAGATAGAGATCCTTCGTTTTCTGATATTGAAGGAATTGAGTTCGATCCTGAAACTGGAGAATTAAGAACAAAACTGTTTTTCTGTGACGCTTTTAGAAGTAACCAAAAAGCTTCGGTTGAAAACATGAACAAACAAATTCGTAAGTTCTTTCCAAAAGGAAAAAGTGTTGATAACTTTACTCAATCACAAATTAATTTGATTGCTAAAACAATTAATGAAACACCACTCCATTCATTAGATGGAGCCACTCCTAGAGAAGCTTTCTCTTTAATTTTTGGAGAAGAAACATATATCAAAATTTTCGGTGAATAAATAACTAATAGCCAACAGGGAAACCGGAATTTAGTCTAAGAAACGGAATTTAGTCCGTGTTTTTGTTGTGATTTTAATTATCTTTTATTGAGTGTTTACGAATAAACTAAAATCCGCTTCATAAATCGAAAGCGGAAATTAGTCTGACAAAATCGAAACTTTAAATTTTTGCGGAATTTACTTTAGGAATTCGCG
>JAGHSJ010000209.1 GCA_018065935.1 Candidatus Kurthia equi | reverse complement strand
CCTTCAGGCTATATATAGTAATAAATAAATAAATTAACATTGGTTAAAAAATTAACACAAGCTAAAATATATAAACGATATATGTAAGCTTCTATTAATTTTTAGAGTAAAAACACCATGGAGGAGTGCTCCTCCATGATGAATAATCTTGCTAAAAAACTATTTTGCTGGAAGTTCTGGAACTTCAATCTCGCCAGCAACAATTTTCTCTTTGAACTCATCCACTTTTTTCTGAGTTTCGTCAGTAATAGCGCCATGAGAATCAGCTAAATCAACACCATTGTCTTTAAGACCATAAGTGATTGTTTCGCCACCAGGGAATTTATCGTCTTTAGCTAATTGTGCAACGTCTTTAGCAGCAATATCAACACGTTTTAATACTGAAGTTAAAACGATGTTTGTATCGCCTACTTTACCTTCATCATATTGGTCACGGTCAACACCGATTGCCCATACGTCTGCTTTAGCATCTTTTTTCTTACGTTCTTTAGCTTCTGTGAATAAACCGTTACCAGTACCACCTGCTGCGTGGAAGATAATATCCGCGCCACCATCGTACATACGTTTAGCGATTGTTTGACCTTTCGCAGCATCACCGAATGAACCTGCATATTGAACGTCAACTTTTACTTTTGGATCTGCAGCTTTAACACCTGCTTCAAAACCTGCTTGGAAACCGCCGATTACTGGGCCTTCCATACCACCGATAAAGCCAACTTTACCAGTTTTAGATTGAAGAGCAGCTGCTACACCTGCAAGGTATGATGCTTCGTTAGCTTTAAACATAATCGAAGTTACGTTGTCATAGCCTTCTACTACTTCATCAATAATTGCTAATTTAGCGTCTTTTTGTTGTTTTGCAACTTGTTCAACTGAATCATGTAATTTGAAACCTACAGCAAATACTAAATCAAAATCACGACGTACTAAGTTGTTAATGTTAGTTGTGAAATCTGAATCACTTTTAGATTGTAAGTAATCGAAGCCACCGTCGCCTTTTTTCATATCATTTTCTTCACCAAAAGCTTGTAGACCTTCCCAAGTTGATTGGTTAAATGATTTGTCATCGATACCGCCTGTATCAGTTACCATTGCAACTGAGAATGCATCTTTGTTACCTGATTTTTCGTCTTTCTTTGCATCGTCTGAACCACAAGCAGCTAATAAAGTACCTGAAGCTAATACAGCCGATAGTGCTAAACCTAAGTTACGCTTTTTCATTTTGGAGTCCTCCCAAAAAGTAATTAGTTGTATTTTCGATAGCAGGAATGAATTGTTGATGCTAAACGCGTTTTCTTACTACATGAAAGCTGAATTTATCAGCTCTAAAATAGTTTTTTGAATACAGTACCACACGATCGTTATCATCGTAATGTAACTGAGTTAACAAGAGCAATGAAGCGTCCTGCTCACTTTTTAAAACTGAAGAAACTTCAGGATGGTATCCTAGCGGATCAATATATGTAACTGCATACGCTACATGCACATCTCCTGTTTCTTCTAATGCAGAAAATATTGAAGAATCATAGCGCTTCTCAAAATCCTTTGGCATAAATGCACTCGGGACCTGATCTACACAATAAACGACTGGCTCATTATTCGCGGTGCGAACACGTTTAATCGTTAATATAGATTCATCTTCATTGCATTGAAAGCGTTTAATATCTTCTTCATTCGAAATGGTTTTTTCGGAACTTAAATAGATAGTTCCTGGCTCCATACCAGCATCCATTATCATAGATGAGATGCTCGTAAGTTGCTCAATACCAGAGGTAAACACTGGCTTTGGATTGACGAACGTACCAACTCCGTGTCGACGAATAATGATATTTTCCTCTTCCAACAGTCTCAGTGCTTCACGGAGTGTTGCACGACTGACTCCAAGTGATTTTGAAAGTTCAAATTCAGAAGGTAGCTTTTCATTCTCCTTGAAAATACCTGCCTCAATATCAGCTTTCAAATGATCAATCACCTGCAGATACAAATGACGATGATCTGATTTTATAGACATTCAAATCACCACCAATTAGACATCAGACATCAGACGTAAAACATTCCTGCTAATCAGACATTACTATAACATTTTATTCACATTAAATAAATAGATTTCAAAAAAATCTGTGTTAAAACAGTCGACTAAAGTCGAATTCTGTCATCTTAATACCACTTTTTTATCAATAATGTTTTAAAATGACATACGGACATGTATTTTTTAACAAAAATAATATTAATAAGTTTTGACATGTTTTTTCTCTATCAAGTAAGCATTTCTCTCGAAAAAATTTATGACAATTTCATGCACTCTTAAATAGTAACGAGAAAAAGCCTCTTTATTTCTATGAAAACTGTTCTATTATCGATCACGCAATACTTGGCGTGGTTTACTTTTTTCTGCGGGACCAACAATGCCCCTTTCTTCCATTTGATCCATGATACGTGCCGCACGAGCATAGCCTACTTTTAACTTTCTTTGTAGGAACGAAACACTCGCAGTATCACTTTCTATTACTAAATCAACTGCTTGTGAATAGAATTCATCTAAATCTTCAATATCTGTCCCAGCCTCTTCTTCGGTTGGAATCATTTCTTCCTGGTATTGTGCTTTTTGTTGCCCAATAACATAGTTGACGATTTCCTCTACTTCTTCATCAGATACAAATGCACCTTGCACACGAACTGGTTTTGATTCACCTGCTGGCAAGAAGAGCATATCTCCTCTTCCTAACAATCTTTCTGCTCCACCCATATCTAAAATGGTTCTTGAATCAATAGCAGATGAAACGGCAAATGCAATTCGAGATGGGATATTCGCTTTGATTACCCCAGTAATGACATCTACACTCGGACGTTGTGTTGCGATAATTAAATGAATACCAGCCGCACGAGCCATTTGCGCTAGACGAGTGATTGAATCCTCTACATCATTTGAAGCAACCATCATTAAATCAGCTAACTCATCTACAATAACGACAATGAACGGTAAATGAGGATGCTTCTCTCCGTTTTCTTCATTGAAGCGATCCACATGATTATTATAGCCTTCAATATTACGTGTTGACGTATATGAAAATAGTTCATAACGTCTTTCCATTTCCGATACTACTTTTTTCAATGCTTGCGATGCTTTACGGGCATCCGTTACTACAGGAGCCAATAAATGAGGGATGCCATTATAGACATTTAACTCGACCATTTTTGGATCAATCATCATTAATTTCACTTCATGCGGTTTAGCACGCATTAAAATACTTACTATAATGCCATTAATACAAACCGACTTCCCACTACCAGTTGAACCCGCTACTAATAAATGAGGCATCTTATTTAATTGGGCAAGTTTCGCTTCCCCCGAAACATCTCTTCCTAAGCCAATTAACAATTTTGCGTCAGGTTTGTTATTTTCTTTGGCTTCTAACACTTCGCGTAATCCGACCATCGCTACTTCTTTATTAGGTACTTCAATCCCCACTGCAGACTTACCTGGGATAGGTGCTTCGATACGAATATCTTTTGCCGCAAGCGCTAATGCTAAATCATCTTGTAAATTAACAATTTTACTTACCTTCACACCGCGGTCAGGCAACACCTCATACTCAGTTACAGCTGGGCCGATATGTACCTCTGTCACAGTCGCTTTTACGCCGAATGACTGGAAGGTTTGCTCAAGCTTTTGAGCATTTTCTTGAATAATAGCAAATTCACCACTTTGATCGGTCGGTTTAGGCATTTTCAATAAATTCATCGTAGGCAATTTATAACGCTCATTTTGTAGAGGCTCTTCACCAGCAGCCACAACTAAATCTGCAGGTATTTCTTCATTCGCATGTTGTTCGGATGGCTGTGGCAGTTCCTCCTCCTCTAAAACTTCCTCTGATGGCTGTTCATCTAGTGGCTGCTCTTGAATATTTTGAGTAAATGCCGAAATAATTGGTTCTTTTCTCGGTTCCTCAACAATCTCCTCCACAGGCTCTTCAACTATTTCTTCTGCCTGCCCTTGTAACACTGCTAATTTGGGTTTCTTAGGCTCTTTAGGTTTCTTATCTTCTTTATTTGCCTTCTCTGCCAATTGTTTCTTCACAGCTTTACGGTATTGATTCGATTCTCTAACTTCTTTTCGACGGGCAGCTATTGCTTCCTTCCAAATAGGAATCTGCTGTGTAAGATAAGGGACAAGTGCACGCCCTGTAATTAGAATAATTGCTACAAGCATGAGTAGCCATGCAATAATAAATGAACCTGTTGTGTCAAAAAGAACATGAAATAGGGCAAAGACAAGCCCACCGACTAAGCCACCGCCTAATGATGCATCTGCTTCAAATATTCCTTTGTTTGTTATGAGAAGCTGCCATGTTTGTGTAAGCACCGACTTTTCAGCATCCATTGTATTTTTGAATAAGGAAATATGACTAAATAGAGTAGCCCCAATGAGCAGTAGACTAAATCCCCATAAAAATCGATTTTTAAATTCTGGCAACACACGCTTAATCATCATATAAGCCGCATAGGCACAGATTAAAAATGGAATCACAATATACCAACTACCGAAGAAAAGTTTTATTATAGATTGTAAAAACTCACCTACGAAGCCTAGCTTAAACAACGCAAAAATAGCAATTGCGATTAATACTAAACCAACGATTTCATAGACAAGCGGTGATATTGGCTGTTTTTTCGCCGCAACTGTTTTTCTTTTGGCTGGTGTTTTCCTTTTCGCTGCAGTTGACGGTCTTCTCGTTGGTTTTTTTGTCGTTTTCCTAGTTGTCGCCATGACTCCATCCTCCTTTTTTCTCTATTATACGACAAAAAAGGATTTCCTACCTATTGTGGTAAGGAAATCCTTTTTGCCGTTTCACCTTAGTATTCCATGATAATTGGGATAATCATTGGGCGGCGCTTTGTTTGTTGGAATAAATAACTATTAAGTGTGTCGCGGATTTCTTGTTTAATGGCTGTCCATTCGTACGAGCCTTTATTTACGTATTTTTCAACTACTCCACGTACAAGTTTCGAAGATTCGTCCATTAATGTTTCAGACTCTCTTACATAAACGAAGCCACGTGATAAGATTTCAGGACCTGATGCGATTTGTTTTGATTTTTTATTAATCGTAACAACAACGATAAAGATACCATCTTGGCTTAGTAATTTACGATCACGTAAGACGATATTCCCTACGTCACCTACACCAATACCATCAATTAGTACATTACCTGCATTAACACGTCCTGCCATACGCATTTTACCGTTTTTATATTCAACGATATCACCTTTATCAGCGATAAAGATTTGATTTTTATGCATACCCACTTCTTGTGCTAATTTAGAATGCGTAATTAACATTCTATATTCACCCTGAATTGGAATGAAATATTTTGGTTTCATTAAGTTCAGCATTAATTTTAAATCTTCTTGTGCACCATGACCTGATACATGAACTTTTTTATCTGAAGACAATACTTTAACACCTTGTTTTGCAAGTGTATTCATTGTTTCAGCGATTTGAACTTCCATACCTGGAGATGGTGTGAATGTTATTAAAACAGTATCCGTAGTTTTTAGACGAATATCACGATGGTGCTTGCGGATGATTTTTTCTAATCCTTCTAGTGGTTCACCTTGATTACCCGTAATAATAGCTACGATTTGGTTGTCTTCATAATCATTCATTTTACTAACTGGAATTACGTACTCTGGATCAATTGATAAGTAACCTAGACGCATTCCCACTTCAAAAATGTTTTCTAAACTTTTACCGACTACAGCAACTTTTCTTTCAAGAGCTACAGCTTGATCAAAAACTTGTTGAATACGAATAAAGTTTGAAGCATAGCAAGCAACAAGAATACGCCCTTCTGCTTTGTGGAATGTTTTTTCTAATCGTCCTTTAATTACATTCTCAGAGATTGTATAGCCAGGACGTTCTGCTTCAGTTGAATCAGACATTAGAATAAATACGCCTTCATCACCAAGTTGAGCCATTTTTGAAATATCTGGACGGTATTTACCTTGTACAGATTGATCAAATTTGAATTCTCCTGTATGAACGATTGCACCTTCTGATGTATGGAAGGCGATACCTAATGAATCAGGAATACTATGCGTTGTATGGAAGAATGTCACATAAGTTTTCTTAAAGTTCATGCGGCTCTTATTCGTTACTTCAAAGAATTTCACTTGGTGTGGAGCAGGTTTTTCTTTCAAATGCTCTTTTGCAAGTGCAATTGTTAGTTTAGAGCCATAGACTGGCGCATTCACTTTACTTAACAAGTAGGCAATTGAACCAATTGCATCCTCGTGACCATGTGTTAAGAAAATACCTTTCACACGATCTTTGTTCTCTACTAAGAATGACATGTCTGGAATAACATAGTCAATTCCAAGCATTTCATCTTCAGGGAACATTAATCCACTATCTACAACGAAAAGCTCTTCGTCGATTTCTACGACATACATTGCTTTGCCGATCTCGCTTACGCCACCTAGTGGAATGACGCGAATAACTTCATTTTTAGTTTTAGCCACTTCTTTTCCTCCTAAATAATCCCGTACAGCACCCACTTACATTCATTATATAGCCTTAATGTACTTTTCACAATTAAGAAATAGATGTTATTGGTATTTTTGTTCATAAGGATGCTACTTTTTTACGTATTACTGTCATTTTGCACTATGTAACCAATATTTAGCAATAAATATCTTATAAATTTTAAAAAAAGATTGAGCATATACCCAATCTTCATGATTAATGTGATACTAATGTAACATCAAATTACTCTATAGTCTTTGCTCATTGATTATTTCATTAGTTACTTCACGTGCTCAATCCAAGCTTCATTTTAAACATAATTCTTTGTAACTACACTTTCTACACTTGTCTTTAAAATCAGTTCGTTCGAAATGGTTCAACTCATAGGGTTCATTCGTATACATATCTGCTTGAAACTGCTTCATATAGTGAACGCTTTGCTTAAAAGTCTCAAGTAAGCTTTCAATATCAAAGGGTTCAAGAGTTGTTTCTACATATTTATTTTCCAAAAGATACTCATTTCTTACGCGAATATCCTCCAATTGGACATTTTTTGTCTCCAGCAAATAATATGCATATAGTGCCAACTGCTGGCGATCATCTGTCGAAGACTTTCCTGTTTTCCAATCGACAATTACCCATTTTTCTGTTTCGGCATCTTGATATAATAAATCCATTACCAAATAGACTTTGATATCATCTACCATAAAAAATCGAAATTCCTCAGGCTTGTGAATATAAATTTGTCCTTCTTTATTCATCAATTCTTGGATTGTATAACTAGCTAAGAAATTTTCAAAGATGCTATTTAATCGTCCTTGATAAAGCGCTACTTCTTCTTCATCCAGCACACCATTATAATACATGCTAAAAAACATATCATACTGATTTGGTTTTTCTTTCCAAGCGCTATATTGCTGTTTCGAAGTGATATAGGCTTGATTTAATTTTTGACGTGCTCTTTCAACCAATGACGCGACAGTAGGCAGTTTTTTAGAATACCCTATTTCATTAATTGTTTCTTCAATAATTCGATGCGCAATTGACCCAAAAAACATAGGAAGATGCTGCAATTTTTTTAATCGATAGGCATGCTGCGCTAAAGGGTCAACATTGTATTTCAACCAACCATTATGAGATACATAATAATCATAGGCATATTTTTTTTGACAAGCTAACACCGACTTCGACCTAGACAAAGACCATGAAAACTCTGGGTATTTTTTAATTTCAAACATTTTATCACCTACTTATATTTTATATGATTAAACCAGGTTACAAGCTTTACGCATCTGGGCATCCTTTCGTTGTACCATTTACCCCCATCTCTCAAGCTCTTCCTATTTACTTTAGAGATTAGTTCCCTATTTTCGCTCTAATTAATCGCTTGATTTAGCCAGAAGAGATGGCCGTGAAAGATAAATAAAAGATGAGTCCGCTAAAGTACCGAACTCATCTCTCAATCAATTTATTTATGCAAATGTTTTTTGAAGTTGGAAATAATGATCCCAGACAACATCAAATTCTGCTTTTTCTTCAGGTGTTAATTCAACCATCGGTAAACGTACATTATCATTACATAGGCCTAATTTAGATAACGCATATTTGACAGGTGAAGGATTTGGATGTGCAAATAATGCACGAATTAACGGTAATAACGCTTGATGAATTTTAGATGCTTCAGCATGACGTCCTTCTTTAAACAAGCTAATCATACGTTGCATATCATTTCCTACAACATGAGCCGCTACAGAAATAACACCATGTCCCCCGACAGCTAGCAATGGTAATGTCAATCCATCATCACCGCTGTATACTTTAAAATCATCGTCTGTTGCTGCAAGAATAGATGACATTTGATCAATGTCCCCACTTGCTTCTTTTATGATTTGGATATTTGGAATTTTGCTTAATTTAGCAACTGTTTCAGGTGTAATATTAATCCCTGTACGACCAGGAATATTGTACAACATCACTGGTACAGAAACAGATTGTGCAATGTCCTCAAAGTGAGCATAAATTCCACGTTGATTTGGCTTGTTGTAATACGGTGCAACTAGCATCACACCGTCCACTCCTGCAACCTCTGCTTTTTGTGCCATTATTTTTGAATAATACGTTTCATTATCACCAACACCTGCGATAACTGGTACACGCCCGTTTACTTGATCAACTGTATATTTTAATACATCTAGCTTTTCCTCTGTTGAAAGCGTAGGCACTTCCCCCGTTGTACCTAACACAACAATGCTATCTGAGCCATTGTTAATTAGATGCTCAATCATGCCCGCTAAATGCTTATAATCAACCATTGCCCCGTCTTTCGTAAATGGTGTGACCATTGCAGTTCCAATATTTCCAAGATTCATAAAGAATACATCCCCTTAGTTTTAAGTGTTTTATAATAGTCCGTCTTCAACCATTACTTCCGCAATTTGAATTGAATTCAACGCGGCCCCTTTTAATAAATTATCTGCTACTACCCATAGATGGAATCCTTTGTCATTCGATAAATCTTTGCGAATACGGCCAACAAAAGTTTCATCTTGACCTTCAGCAAACAATGGCATTGGATATTGTTGATTGGCTATATCATCTTGTACGATGACACCTGGCGCTCCTGTAAGAGCCTCACGCAATTGTTCTACTGTTACACCTGCTTGTTCTACCTCGATGAATACAGATTCTGAGTGACCTGCAACAACTGGTACACGCACACAAGTAGCTGCAACTGGCAATTCATTCATATGCATAATTTTCTTCGTCTCATTAATCATTTTCATCTCTTCATACGTAAAGCCATTGTCTGTAAATACATCAATTTGAGGTAACACATTACGTGCGATTGGGAAATGCTTCTTATCCCCTTTTACAGGTAAAATAGCTGCCTCTACATTTTTACCTTCATCCCAAGCCAAGCTCTGTGTGTGTAGTTCTTCAATTGCACTCACACCTGAACCTGAAACTGCTTGGTATGTAGAAACGATGACATTCTTCAATCCAAATGTCTGACGAATAGGTTCTAACGCCACAACCATTTGAATTGTCGAACAGTTAGGATTGGCGATAATCCCATTATGTGTTTTAATATCCGCTCTGTTGACTTCGGGAACAACTAAAGGAACTTCAGGATCCATACGGAACGCACTTGTATTATCAATAACAACTGCACCTCGCTTAGCAGCCTCTGGAGCCAACGCTTTAGAAACAGAGCCACCAGCACTAAATAACGCTACATCCACCCTTTCAAACGCTTCAGGTGTTGCTTCTTCAATTGTATATGACTGTCCTGCATACTCAAGTGTATTACCTGCTGAACGCTTTGATGCAAGAAGCTTAAGCTTACCGATTGGAAATTTTCTCTTTTCAAGTTGTTCTAACATTTTCGTTCCAACTGCACCTGTAGCTCCAACTACTGCTACCGTTAATTGCTTAACCATTCTAACATCTCTCCCTATTCAAACATTTATAATGGCATTATTGTAGCACAATTATTTTGAATTTTGTATAATAATTGAAATTTTTAGTATATTTAATCTTTAATGATACAAATATGGAGCGAATCGTCACAAAGTTTTACGATATCGCATGTTACGCATCGTAAATTACTGTAACTGCTTCAAATCAAAAGAAAGCATACTTCAGAGAATTTTTTTTAAAAAGCAAAGCCTATCCATAAAGCCAATATGAAAGAAAGTTACTGCTTCATTAATTCATAAAAAAATAGCCCATTCTATAATGGACTACTTCTTTCATATTATATATCTGAACTAATGACAGATTTTGCATACGGTTGGTTAAATACCGTTTGAATTTGTTCATTAATATCTTCTACAGTTACATTCGTTAACAGCGATAACACTTCATCCACTGAACGATCCTTACCATACAATAATTCATTTTTCGCATTGCGTGTCATATAGTCATATGATGTTTCTAAACCTAAAAGCAAGCTGCTTTCTAACTGACTTTTAGCTGATTTCAACTCTGCTTCAGTTACACCTGTCTGTTTAAATTCTTCAATCACCTCAAAAATGGTATCTTCCATCAACTGACGCTGTTTCACCGAAGTCCCACCATAAATCATAAATGCACCTGTATCTGAATACGCTGAGTAATATGAATACACCGTATAAGCAAGCGCTTTTTCTTCGCGTACACGCTGGAATAAACGAGATGACATGGAATCACCGAAAATATTATTCATTACTAAATAAGGCACAATCTTCTCATCATCTACTTTTAAACCTGGGAAACCAATCGCTAAATGAGCTTGTTCCACTTGGCTCGTTTTCTTCGTTTCCGTTGCATGGAAAACAGGGGCTTCAAATTCAACAACTCCACGATCAGTTGTCGTTGTAAATTGATCAAATAGCTCTTGTAATTCACCAATTAACGCATCGTCATAATTACCTGAAATGGATAAGACAATTTGATCTGGCGTGTAATGTGTTCGCATGAAATCAATGACTTGTTGCTGTGTAAATGATTTTAAAGTTTCTTCTGTCCCTAAAATCGGCGCACCTAGTGGGTGATTATCATACATTGCTCTCCAAAGACGTTCATCGACATCATCGTCAGGAGCATCTTCGGTCATCGCCATTTCTTCTAAAATCACTTGCTTCTCTTTTTCCATCTCTTCAGGATCGAATACAGAATGGAAAAACATATCTGCTAAAATTTCAATAGATGGGCGAATTTGTTGATCAAGCGCTACTACATAATAACAAGTTTGGTCTTTGCCAGTGTAGGCATTTGTTTGTGCCCCTAATTGGTCAAAGTCCTCAGCAATTTGTTTTGCGTTACGTGTTTTTGTTCCTTTAAATAACATATGCTCAATAAAATGTGTAATCCCATTTTCTTCTTTTGTTTCATAACGAGAACCGACATTCACCCAAATACCAAAAGAAACTGAGCGCACATGTGGCATTTTTTCTGCAACAATACGCAGGCCATTTTTGCTAGTAAATTTTTCTACCATTTTTACCCTCCTCTTATAAAAAAGAACGGTAAAGTCTCATAAAGACTTTACCGTTGATGTGTTCTTTAAGAATGAAAGATTATTGCTTTTCAGCAGCTTTTTCTTTTTCTTCTTGAACAACAATTTTACGTGAAATATTCACACGGTTTTGACGATCAATTTCGATACATTTAACTAGAAGTTGGTCACCAAGTTTTAATACATCTTCCACATTTTTTGTGCGTTCTTCTTGGATTTCAGAGATGTGTAATAGACCATCTTTACCAGGGAAGATTTCAACAAATGCGCCGAATTTTTCGATACGTTTTACCGTACCCATATAGTATTCGCCAACTTTTGCTTCACGAACAATGCTTTCGATAATTTCTTGTGCACGTTTAATCATATCTTCATCAATTGAAGAGATGAAAATTGTACCGTCTTGATTTGTATCAATCTTAACGCCAGTTTCATCAATAATTTTATTGATTTGTTTACCACCCGGTCCGATAACATCGCGGATTTTTTCTGGTTTAATCGTGATTGATTTGATTTTAGGTGCAAATGCTGATAACGATTTACGTGGTTCAGCAAGAGTAGCTAGCATTGATTCAAGGATGATCATACGACCATGTTTAGCTTGAGTTAATGCTTCATCAAGAATTTCACGTGATAAGCCATCAATTTTAATATCCATTTGTAATGCAGTAACACCTTTAGCAGTACCGGCTACTTTAAAGTCCATATCGCCTAAGTGATCTTCCATACCTTGAATATCAGTTAAAATTGAGTAGTGTTCGCCTTGTTTGATTAGCCCCATTGCAATACCTGCAACTGGTGCTTTTAGAGGTACACCTGCATCCATCATTGCTAAACAAGAACCACAGATTGATGCTTGAGAAGTTGAACCATTTGATTCTAATACTTCAGATACACAACGGATTGTGTAAGGGAAATCAGCTTCATCAGGAATAACTGCTAATAATGCACGTTCACCTAAAGCACCATGACCAATTTCACGACGACCTGGACCACGAATTGGACCAGTTTCACCTACTGAGAATTGAGGGAAGTTGTAGTGATGTAAGAAACGTTTGTTTTCTTCTACACCTAAGCCATCAATGATTTGAACATCACTTAATGAACCTAATGTACAAATTGAAAGTGCTTGTGTTTGTCCACGAGTGAATAAACCAGAACCATGTGTACGTGGTAATAAGCCTGTTTCAGAAGATAACGGACGAATTTCATCTAATGCACGACCATCTGGGCGGATTTTATCTTCAGTGATAAGACGACGAACTTCATCTTTCACCATTTTTTCAAGAATTTCATGTACTTCTTTCATTTTTACATCTGCATCAGTAGCTTCAGCAAATTTCACTTCATATTCAGCAATAACAACAGATTTAACTGCTTCAATCGCTTCATCACGGGCGTGTTTTTCATGCGTTTGA
This sequence comes from Candidatus Kurthia equi, assembly GCA_018065935.1. Lineage (GTDB taxonomy): Bacteria > Bacillota > Bacilli > Bacillales_A > Planococcaceae > Kurthia > Kurthia equi. Next base: position 38,546 of record JAGHSJ010000209.1, on the reverse strand, counting down.
ATAGCAGCATTCATAGCTACTTCATGAGATGTTTTAATTTCAGCGTAAAGTTCTTCATTGATTGTTTGAAGTTGGACTTCCATTTTTTCTTTACCACATTCAGCAGCAATTGTTTCTTGGAAAGCAATTACTTTTTTAATTTCTTCATGACCGAATACGATTGCTTCTAACATTTTTTCTTCAGGAACTTCTAAAGCACCTGCTTCAACCATGTTAATTGCATCTTTCGTACCAGCAACTACTAAGTTAATTAAAGAATGTTTTAGTTGCTCAACTGTTGGATTAACGATAAACTCATCGTCGATCATACCGATAGTTACACCAGCAATAGGACCATCGAATGGGATATCAGAAACCATAAGTGCTAATGATGAACCTAACATTGCAGCCATTTCTGAACTGCAATCCGCATCATTTGACATAACCATAGAAATAACTTGTACTTCGTTACGGAAACCATCAGGGAATAACGGGCGAATTGGACGGTCAATTAGACGAGATGTTAAAACCGCTTTTTCAGAAGGGCGACCTTCACGTTTAATAAATCCACCTGGAATTTTACCTGCTGCATACATTTTTTCTTCATAGTTCACTGTTAGTGGGAAGAAATCAGTTTGTTTTGGTTTTTTTGATGCTGTAGCATTTGATAGTACAACTGTTTCGCCGTAGCGAATTAATACTGAACCATTTGCTTGTTTAGCTAATTGTCCTACTTCTACAACTAGTGGCTTTCCAGCCCACTCATAGCTATATACCTTTTTCTCGTTCATTAAATAGAACTCCTCTCTCAAAAACCATATTGCCATTTATTTTATTTATGTAATCACTAGCTAGTTTATCAAAAATGGGTTTTTATTGCGAAACATTTCATACTTGATCAGCAATTTTTCATATTTGGGATATGAGCGTGTGATTATCTTTTTCTTTAACATAAAGAAAAAGCGGGACTAGCCCGCTTTTACAAGTTGCATTTTATCGACGTAAGCCGAGTTTAGTAATTAGGTCACGGTAACGTTGAACATCGTTTTCGCGTAAGTATTTTAATAAGTTACGACGACGTCCTACCATTTTGAATAAACCGCGACGTGAGTGATGATCTTTTTTATGAGTACGTAAGTGCTCATTTAAGCTGTTGATATCTTCAGTTAATACAGCTACCTGTACTTCTGGAGATCCAGTATCACTTGCATGTGTGCGGTATTCAGCGATGATTTCGTTTTTGCGTTCTTGTGTTAATGCCATCTTAGAATACACCTCCCAAATTATAAAATATCCCCTGTTACTGAGTCGCTCGTTGGAGAATCGAAACGCCAAGTAAAGGTTCCGTGCTTGAATCAAGTCACTTATGAAATAGTAACATAAACAGCCCCGCCATGCAACCATTTATAGTGATTTGCAATTGTCTGTAATTTTAAATACACTCTTTTTTTCATGCTTTTTAAGTTCAATACGACTTGTGGCGTTTCCAAACATTTCATCTACTCTTCAATATACACCACAAGCCTTATTACAACTGAAATTCGTGCCTGTATGAAAAAAGATGAGCAAAAAAATCGAACTGGTGCATGCACTTTTATTTACTATACTTAGTTTCCGGGTAGCAGATGACTGGAAGCTCAATTGGAGGAAATACAAGCCTTTGTCGATAACGAAGACTCGTCCAGGCGAAGACAAATAAAAAAAAGTGCTTATCAACTTTAATCGTCAATAAGCACTTTCATTTATGCTTTAAAATAATCAATCGCTTGTTGTTTATCTTTTGTTAATTGTTCAATCAGTGCATCGATTCCATCAAACTTCTGTTCCGAACGCAACCATTTATACCATGCAATCTCTACTTCTTCACCATAGATATTCTTATCAAAATCTACAATATGAACTTCAATTGATAGGTTTTTTTCTGCTGGATTTTTAAACGTTGGTTTAAAGCCAATATTACATACACCGACAAACCATTCATCCTGAACAGCGATTTTCACAACATATACACCATTTGCAGGAATGAAGCTATCATCATCTACTTGAACATTCGCTGTTGGGAAACCAATTGTACGTCCTCGTTTATCTCCATGAACGACTACACCTGGTGTAATGTACGGATGTCCTAACAGCTTACATACTGATTCCATATCACCTAGTTGCAATTGCTTACGAATTCGTGTAGAACTGATTTTATCATCACCTGCTACTTGTTTATCGACAACAGTAACAGATGCTTCATCTCCACAGAGTTCCGTCATCAATTTCATATCGCCTTTTCCTTTTGAACCAAATGTATAGTCAAAACCAGCAATTACATGTTGAACGCCTAAATCTTTCACAAATAATTGAACAAAGTCTTTTGGTGTCAATTGTGCGAAATCTGATGTAAAACGCACAACAAATAATGTATCTACACCCATCTCACCTAATATTGCAATTTTTTGTTGAAGTGGTGTAATATAAAATACTTTTTCTTTACTTTGTCCTAGAACAATTGATGGATGAGGATCAAATGTCATGACTGCAAGCTTCGTACCTGTTTGTTCAGATTTAACTTTTGCTTGCTGAATCACTGCTTGATGCCCTTTATGTACACCATCAAAAAATCCTAATGCCATTGAGTAAGGTCCTACAACTTCATCTGTAGTAATTTGATTTGGATATGATAATTGAATAACTTTCACAAGACTTACCCCCTAGTGTACCTTTGGAAAGATTTTTTCAGGCTTCATTAGCCCTTTTTTTGTTGGATGCGCAACATAGATTGCAACAGCCTTATCCTTTTCCACAAACACTATTTTATCAGATTCATTTAAAAAAGGGTGCATAGGAAGCACTTGTCCATTTTGAATGCCTACATACATACCATTTGGTATTTGTACTTTAGGGAATTCTGTTAAAGCACTTTCAAGTGGACGAACCGCTTGATTTAGTTCTCCTTGCTCTTTTAATTCACGTAATTGATCTAATGTAAAACATTCGTCTTTCACGTAAGTACCTGATTTCGAACGAATCAGTTTTTCCATATGAGCTGGGTAGCCTAAGATTTCTCCAATTTGAACAGAAAGTGTACGAATATACGTCCCTTTTCCACATGCGATACGAATTGGGAAATTAACGACTGTGCCTTCATAAACTTCTCGGTCATCTAATAATTCCAAGCTATGAATAACTACTTCTCGACTTGGACGCTCTACCGCTTCACCCGCACGTGCGTAGTGATATAGTTTACGCCCATTTACTTTCACGGCTGAATACATAGGTGGTGTTTGCGTAATCGTTCCCGTTAGTTGCTCAAATGCATCAAGAATTTGTTGGCGAGAAAAGCGTTTCATCGTCGTATCCTCTTCCACAACTTCTCCATCAGCATCTTCAGTTGTTGTTGAAAGACCAATGGATACAATTGCTTCATATTCTTTTCCTGCATCTGTGATATATTCAGCTAAACGTGTCGCATTTCCAATACAGATTGGTAAAACACCTTCTACAGAAGGGTCTAATGTGCCTGTATGTCCTACTTTTTTCGTGTTTAAAATACTTCTTAATTTAAATACACAGTCATGTGACGTCATGCCTGTTTCTTTCCAAAGTGGTAAAATACCGTGCATTGCCAACTGTTCCAACTCCTTTTTTCAATAAAAAAGAGGAGCCAATCCATGAATGGACAGCCCCCCTTACGATTGTTATCTATCAGATTCGCGCAGTTTGCGTAACAAATCATCAATTTTATTACCGTATGCCGCTGAGGGATCAAATTCGAAAAATAACTCAGGCGTTAAACGTAAACGAATGCGTTTACTAATTTCAGAGCGAATAAAGCCTTTTGCTTTTTCTAACCCTTTTAAAGTATCCTGTTTTTCTCTTTCAGTACCTAAGCTAGTAATAAAAATTGTTGCTTGTTGTAAATCACCAGTTACTTCAACATCTGTAACTGTGATGAAACCGACACGAGGATCTTTTAGCTTACGACCAATGATATCACCAAGCTCTTTTTTCATTTGCTCAGCAACACGATTTGCACGTAATGACATATCGATTCACCTCATTTTTCATAAATACTCTCGATATAAATCGAGTAATTGCCATTCAGGATTTGATTCTAAATGTTCTAAAGCACGGTCCATTTCCTTGTCAGCAGCTGCTTTACTAGAAGCAACTGTCACAAGTGCAAGGCGTGTACGCTGCCAAACATCTTGATGATCTATTTCTGAGATAGCTATATTATAGCGCTGCTTGGTTCGCACTTTCATACGTTCCAAGACAGCTCTTTTTTCTTTTAAAGACTGAGCGGCAGTAATGATAAATTCACATTCTGCGTAAACAATCATTAACGTTTGATTTCTTGCATTACGAACGCTTCAATTACGTCATCAACTTTGATGTCATTAAATTTATCGATTGTGAAACCACATTCGTATCCTTTAGCAACTTCTTTCGCATCATCTTTGAAACGTTTAAGTGAAGATAATTCGCCTTCGAAGATTACGATTCCTTGACGGATTACGCGAACTCCTGCATCACGAACTAACTTACCTTCAGTAACATAACCACCTGCGATTGTACCAACTTTAGAAACTTTGAATGTTTCACGTACTTCCGCATTACCGATGATTTTTTCTTCGAATTCTGGATCAAGCATACCTTTCATAGCAGACTCGATTTCTTCGATTACTTTATAGATGATTTTGTGAAGACGAATATCTACGCCTTCAGCTTCAGCAGCACGTTTAGCATTTGTATCTGGACGTACGTTGAAACCGATAACGATTGCATTTGAAGCAGCTGCTAATGAAATATCAGATTCAGTGATTGCGCCAGCACCCGTATGGATGATTTTAACGTTAACACCTTCAACTTCAATTTTCATTAATGAAGAAGCCATTGCTTCAACTGTACCTTGTACATCAGCTTTAACGATTAAGTTTAATTCTTTCATATCGCCTTGTTTCATTTGCTCGAATAAGTTATCAAGTGTAACGATTGAACCTTCGCCACGGTTAGCTTGGATAGCTGTCATTTCACGAGCTTCTGCTACTTGACGAGCTGATTTTTCGTCATCGAATACTACGAAACGATCACCAGCTTGTGGTACTACGCTTAAACCAGTGATTTCAACAGGAGTTGATGGACCGGCCTCTTTCACGCGACGACCAATATCACTTACCATTGCACGTACACGACCGTGTGCGTGACCAACTACGATTGGATCTCCAACTTTTAATGTACCGTTTTGAACTAGAAGTGTAGCAACCGCTCCACGACCTTTATCAAGTTGTGCTTCGATTACAGTACCTAATGCATTGCGGTTAGGGTTTGCTTTCAGTTCGCCAACTTCAGAAACTAATAAAATCATTTCTAATAATTGGTCGATCCCGTCACCTTTAAGTGCTGAAATTGGTACGAAGATTGTATCCCCACCCCAAGCTTCAGAAACTAAACCGTGCTCCATTAATTCTTGCATTACACGATCAGGGTTAGCTGATGGTTTATCCATTTTGTTTACAGCGATAATAATTGGAACCTCTGCTGCTTTCGCATGGTTAATTGCTTCAACAGTTTGTGGCATTACACCATCATCAGCTGCTACAACTAGGATTGTTAAATCGGTAATTTTCGCACCACGTGCACGCATTGTTGTGAAAGCTGCGTGTCCTGGAGTATCTAGGAACGTGATTTTTTTACCTTTAACTTCTACTTGGTAAGCACCGATATGTTGTGTGATACCGCCTGCTTCGCCTGCAGTTACTTTAGAGTTACGAATTGAGTCAAGTAAAGTTGTTTTACCGTGATCGACGTGACCCATGATTGTAACAACTGGAGGACGTTCAACTGTATCAGCTTCGTTTTCTTCAGTTTCTTCTTCTTCGAAGTATGTTTCTAAATCCGTTTTATCGATACGGATTTCTTCTTCTACTTCAACACCGTATTCAGAACAAATAAGCTCAATTGCATCTTTGTCTAATTCGTTGTTGATTGTAGCCATTACACCAAGAAGGAATAATTTCTTGATGATTTCAGAAGGTTCGCGACCTAATTTCTTCGCTAATTCGCCAACTGTTAATGACTCATAGAAAGTGATTTTTTCTGGTAATTCTTTTGGAGCTACAGGTTGTGGAGCTGGACGGTTTTTACGACGTTGTCCTCCATTGATACCTGGGCGACGACGTTGTTGTGGGCGTCCGCCTTGGCCTGGACGGTTTTGTCCGCCACGGTTAGGTCCTTGACCTGGACGATTTTGTCCACCAGTGTTACCTTGGCCACTGCGACCTGCATTGTTACCACCAGAAGCTGGACGGCTTGAAGAATTGTTTGTATTTTTATTATTAGATGAGTTATTTGTCATAGTACATCCTTATTCAGATAAAATTTTGAGTTTTGCTATTAGCTTTTTAGAGTCATCTAACTAATAGCGGGACGAGTTCCTGGCTGTCCCTTCGGCTCTCCTTGATGACTTAGTGAAATAAGGACCTTCTAACTTGGATCTTACAACCTACAAAATATAAAGCGTCATTTTCTGGCATAAAGTTTTCTTATGCTTCCAGTTGATCAAACAGCTCGATAAATTTTTTCGCAAATCCTCTGTCCATAATGGCAAGGGATACACGTGTTTCTCTACCTGTAGCTGTTCCTAGTGCTTCGCGTGTACTAAACTCACGAAGTTCAACATGAAAAGAGTTACATTTATCACGCAATTTTTTTTGCGTGTTTTTTGAAGCATCTGTGGATAAGATCACAAGTTTAGCAGACTGTCCTCGGACTTCTTTCACTACTTGTTCTTCACCTGTTACTACTTGTCTTGCACTTGCTGCAATTCCTAGTAAATTTAAAATGGCTTGTTCGGTTGTCATGTTATTTACCCTTTCGAATAGCTGCTAGCAAATCGTCATAAATATGCTCTGGAATTTCAACTTCAAGTTGATTTCTAAAAGCATTCTTTTTCTTTGCTGCCGCTACTGCAGCTTCGGTTTTTGAAACGTAAGCTCCGCGACCAGACTTTTTACCTGTCTCGTCTACAGAAACTTCGCCTTCTTTTGAACGTACAACTCGAATCATTTCCTTTTTAGGAAACATCTCATTTGTACCACTACATTTTCTTAATGGAACTTTTCGATTGACCGGCATAATTTAACACCTTCCAATTAGTCTTCGTCGTTGTATAAATCAACTTCAGTTTTTTCTACTTCAGCTGCTTCTTCTTCAATAACTGTTTCAGCAGGTACAATTACTACTGCAGCAGTTGCTGGATCGAATAGGCCTTGTTCTGTAGCATCAGTTTCTGATTTAATATCAATTTTCCAACCAGTTAGTTTAGCTGCTAAACGAGCATTTTGACCGCGTTTACCGATAGCTAATGATAATTGGTAATCAGGTACGACTACTAATGTTGATTTTTCTTCTTCATTCACTTGTACATCTAATACTTTAGATGGGCTAAGTGCATTGGCTACAAATTGAACTGGATCTTCTGACCATTCAACGATATCAATTTTTTCACCATTTAATTCATTAACGATTGTTTGTACACGTGCACCTTTTGGTCCAACACAAGCGCCTACTGGATCAACGTCTGGGTTGTGTGCGATAACTGAGATTTTAGAACGATCGCCTGCTTCGCGTGCGATTGATTTAATTTCTACAGTACCTTCGAAAATTTCTGGAACTTCTAATTCAAATAAACGACGTAATAATCCAGGATGTGTTCTAGATACGAATACTTGAGGTCCTTTAGAAGAACGTTCTACTTTCGTAATATAAACTTTAATACGATCATGTGGTTCGTATGTTTCACCTTGGATTTGTTCATTTGGTAAAAGAACTGCTTCTACTTTGCCAATACCTACATAAATATTGCGGGCATCTAAACGTTCTACTACACCGTTGATAATATCATCAGCACGATCCACAAACTCATCGTAGATTAAGCCACGTTCTGCTTCACGGAAACGTTGTGTAACAATTTGTTTTGCAGTTGTAGCTGCAATACGACCGAAATCACGTGGGATTTCTTCTTCTTCCACGATATCGCCTAATTCATAAGATGGATTGATTACTTGTGCATCCTCTAATGAAATTTGTAGACGGTCATCTTCTACCACTTCTACTACATCTTTACGAGAATATAAATGCATTGTTCCGCGATCAAGATTTAAGTCTACACGTACATTTGCTTGGTCATAGTTCTTTTTGTATGCATTGATTAATGCTGCTTCAATTGCGTCTATGATTATTTCTCGTGAGATACCTTTTTCTTCAAGTGCTTTTAATGCGCCTACTAGTTCCTTACTCATTTTTCCGTTCACTCCTACGTTTGTGTTCTTTAGAATTTTTGCTTAGAAAAATCAATTGCTAATCGTGCTGATGCAATTTTATCTTTTGGAATAACAATTTTTACTTTTCTTGTTTTGATTAACATATTTAAAGCGGCCCCGTTTTCATCATAAGATGTTAAGTAGCCTTCAAATGCTTTTTTACCTTCGATTGCCTCATACGTTTTAATGTTGACATATTGGTCAATTGCTTTTTCAAAATCGGCTTCTTTTTTAAGTGGACGTTCTGCTCCAGGTGAAGAGACTTCCAAATAATAATTTTGTGTAATTGGGTCTTCCACATCTAGTTTTTCACTTAGTTGTTCGCTGACTTGTGCGCATTGAAGAATATCAATATTGCCCTCAGGATTATCAACATATACACGTAAAAAATAATCGCGCCCCTCTTTTACAAACTCAACATCTACAAGCTCAAGTTTAAGCCCCTCAATAATTGGCTTGGCAAGTTCTTCGATCTCCGTAGTAATTTTGCTCATACAATCCTCCTGACTTTAGAATCATTGGTAGTTGACAAAGAGAAAAGAGTGAGGAATCCCCACTCTTTTGCCGTCAATCTATCAATAAAGTAATTATACATATAATAACACTTAATTACGTCTTATGCAAGTCTGTGCCTAGAATAACGACAGTTGGTTCGCATCTGGCATGCCTTCCAAGCAACCAAGTTTATCCATATATTCAATCAACGTTTTCGAAACACGTCCTCGAATTTGTAAATCCTCTTTCGATAAGAACTCGCCATCTTTTCTAGCCTTCACAATCGCTTCCGCCACGTTATTCCCTAAACCAGGAATCGCATTGAACGGTGGAATTAATGAATCGCCATCAATAACGAACTCGGTTGCTTTCGAACGATATAAGTCAACTTTTTGAATTGTTAGACCACGGGCAGTCATCTCTAGTGAAAGTTCCAATACAGTTTGTAGTGAACGTTCCTTAACAGATGCCTCAAGACCTTTCGCTTCTATTTCTTCAATTCGTGCTTTAATCATTTCCGTCCCATTCACCATCGCGATTAAATCAAAATCAGATGCACGTACAGTGAAGTATGCGCAGTAATAGACGATTGGGAAATGCACTTTAAAGTAGGCAATACGTACAGCCATTAATACATAGGCAGCCGCATGGGCTTTCGGGAACATGTATTTAATTTTTTTGCATGATTCAATATACCATTTAGGCACATTGTTCTTTTGCATCTCTTCTTCCATATCTTCTGTTAATCCTTTACCTTTACGCACATGCTCCATAATTTTAAAGGCTAACGATGGCTCAAGATCTTGATAAATTAAATACACCATAATATCATCACGACAACCGATAACTTCTGATAATACACATGTACCATTTTCAATAAGTTCATTGGCATTTCCTAACCATACATCGGTACCGTGTGAAAGTCCTGAAATTTGAACAAGCTCTGAGAATGTAGACGGTTTTGTCTCTTCAAGCATCCCTCGAACAAATTTCGTACCAAACTCAGGAATACCATACGTACCTGTTTTCGCTTTAATTGCTTCTGGTGTAACCCCTAGTGATTCAGGACCTTGGAAAATGGACATCACTTCCGGGTCATCCGTCGGAATCGTTTTCGGATCAATCCCCGTTAAGTCTAATAACATACGAATAACAGTTGGGTCATCATGCCCTAGAATATCAAGTTTTAAAATATTATCGTGAATCGAGTGGAAATCAAAGTGTGTCGTACGCCATTCTGCCGACTGATCATCAGCAGGATATTGAATCGGTGTGAAATCATAAACATCCATATAGTTCGGCACTACGATGATACCACCTGGATGCTGTCCACTTGTACGTTTAACCCCTGTACAACCCTGTACAAGACGATCTACCTCTGCTCCACGGAAATTAATATTATGATCGGCTCCATAGCCTTTTACATAGCCGTATGCCGTTTTTTCAGCTACCGTACCAATCGTACCTGCACGGAATGCATAATCCTCACCGAATAAAATTTTCGTGTAGTTATGCGCTAGCGGTTGGTATTCACCACTAAAGTTTAAATCAATATCGGGAACTTTATCCCCTTTAAAACCTAAGAATGTTTCGAATGGAATATCATGTCCATCTTTGGCATATGGAATACCACAATCTGGACAATCTTTATTCGGTAAATCATAGCCCGAGCCAACCGAACCATCATTGAAGAATTCGGATTTCTTACATTGTGGACACACATAATGCGGTGGTAATGGATTTACTTCGGTAATCTCCATAAAGGTCGCCACAAGTGACGATCCAACCGAACCACGTGAACCTACTAAGTAACCATCCGATAATGATTTTTTAACGAGCTTATGCGAGATTAGATAAATTACGGAGAACCCGTGACCGATGATTGATTTGAGCTCTTTATCAATTCGTGCTTCCACAATTTCCGGGAGTTCTTCACCATAAATTTCATGCGCCATTTCATACGTCATACGACGAACTTCATCTTCTGCACCATCAATTTTTGGTGTATATAACTCATCCTTAACTGGTACAACCTCTTCTAAAGAGTTCGCTAGGTTTTGAGAATTCGTCACAACGATTTCCTTCGCTAAGTCATCACCTAAGAATGCAAAGGCATCTAACATTTCATTCGTTGTTCGGAAGTGAACATCTGGCAATGTATTTCGATTTAGTGGATTGGCCCCACCTTGCGAGCGCACAAGAATTTGTCGGAAAATCGCATCTTCTTCATGAAGATAATGAACATTCCCTGTCGCAATAACCGGCTTGTCTAATTTTTTCCCAACCTTGATAATTTTACGAATGATATCTTGCATATTCCATTCATCTTTAATTAGTTCCGATTCAATTAGTGGTGCATAGACAGCTGGTGGATGAACCTCTAAATAATCATAGAATTTCGCAATTTCCATCGCTTCATCTAATGATTTTTGCATAACGGCTGTAAAGAATTCGCCCTTACTACAACCAGAGCCGACAATTAAGCCTTCACGATAACGCTGTAAAGTCGAACGTTTCACACGAGGCATGCGGAAATAGGTTTGCGTATTAGACTCACTTAACATTTTGAACATATTTTTCAAGCCATCATTATTTTTAGCGAGTACAGTACAGTGCGTTGGACGTGCACGTTTATAAGAATCGCCACCACCAATATTTTTATTGAAATCATCATGGTACACAATCCCTTTTGCAGTCGCTTCTTTCATCAAGTGCAATAGTAAGTACCCTGTAGCTTCCGTATCATAAATGGCACGGTGATGCTGCGTTAATTCAATATTGAATTTCTTACATAATGAATTCAAACGGTGATTTTTCATTTCGGGATGTAAGAAACGTGCTAATTCCAATGTATCAATTACTGGATGATGGAAATCATCTATGCCCGCTTTTTTATAAGCTTCATAAAGGAAACCAATATCAAACGAGGCATTATGAGCAACAACAATCGCATCGCCAATAAAATCATGGAATTTTGCAATCATTTCTTCTACTTCTGGCGCATCGCGAACCATATCATCTGTAATCCCCGTCAATTCAATCGTTGTTGCGGATAAGGCATGGTGTGGGTTCGCAAAGCTTTCAAATTTATCAACTACTTCTCCATTGATAATACGGACAGCCGCTAACTCAATAATCGTGTCATAGGCTGCGGATAAACCTGTCGTTTCTACGTCAAATACGACATAGGTAGCATCTTCAAGATTTGTATGCTGTTCATCATAGGCAATCGGTACACCATCATCTACTAAATTAATTTCTACTCCATAAATGATTTTAATGCCATGCTTCTTACCAGCACTATGGGCATCTGGGAAAGATTGAGCTACTGCATGATCTGTAATCGCCACTGCTGGGTGTCCCCATTTAGCCGCCGCAGCGACCAAGTCTGCAGTTGGAGTAACAGCATCCATCATACTCATTGGTGTATGCATATGAAGTTCTACACGTTTTTCACCTTCTGGAGCTGTATCTTGACGAATGATTGGTCGAATCTCGACGATGTCCTGTGCCATCACGATTAAATCACGAACAAATGTATCATTTTGAACAGAGCCTCGAACTTTTACCCACATACCTTTTTTCGCCATTTGCATGATCGCGGCATCCTCTTTATCACGTGAGAACATTTTCACTAAAATGGAATCCGTATAATCAGATACTTTTAATGTCATTAATGAACGACCACTGCGTAGTTCTTTTACTTCAGCGTCAAATACAAAACCTTCGATGATGACACGACGTTCTTCATCTTGAATTTGTTTAATTTCCATTAAATTATCATCATTTTTAATAGCAATACCTAATTGGAACGGTAGGTTGGAAACATCCACACCTGAAGGATTATCCTGTCTTTCCTTCTCGCGTTTTTGCATATCTTCTACTGCTTTTTTAGAGATAGCTTGTTCTTCAATGCGACGTTGCTCTAAGAATCGGCTTTGTTCTTCTGCCATTTCTTCCGTATGGTCTTTCACTTGGAAATCAAAATGAAGTGGTGCAAATCCAAATTCTTGATACGTTGCGGAAAGTTTTTCTGCATATTTATTTCGTAAAGTCGCCTGTTCAAACTCTTGATGACAATTCAACATTAATTTTTGCCCATTAAATTGTGGCAACTGTTTCGATAAAATCGCTCGAAGTGGCGGTGATAACTCATCTTGTTCTTCGACAACCTTCGTCCAATACTCATGAATCAATTTTTCATCTGCTGTTGAATCTTCTGTTTCAATCATCAATTGGATCGTGGCAATTTTATTAAACGCACGGTCTAAATGATTCTTAAACTGGATATAATTATTAAATGGAAGAATTTTAGGTAGCTTCAATGCGAACAGCCAGACGCGATTGGCTTTTTGAACGGTTAGTCGATTCAATTCGCCGTGTTCTAGATATTGAAGTGATGTATCATCCGTCAACCCTATTTGCTGAAGCAACATTTGAAAACGTTGACGTGACTCCATTTCTTCAGTCATACTCTATCCCTCCTTTTGATAAAAACAAAAGAAAGAAAGCACAAAAGCACTTTCTCTCTTTAGAAGTGAAACTCATAGTTATACATAGATGCACTGCAAAGAACATATATAGTCTATTACGGGCTCCTTGTGCTTGGAACGAAGTGTCATCAACTATATAACCTGTTTTTCACTACACTTTATTTTCTAAAATGAATTAAAGTGTTTGGAACATATTATTTAAACGATCGATAACTTCTTCTTTGGCACATTCAAATGTTTCTCCGCTATGACGGACTTTCACTTCAACAATACCTTCTGCTGCTTTTTTACCAACAGTGATACGAACTGGAATACCGATTAAATCTGAATCTGCAAATTTAACACCTGCACGTTCTGCACGATCATCGAATAATACATCGTAACGATAAGATTTAATTGTTTTGTATAATTCTTCGCCAAGTGCAACTTGTGCTTCGTCTTTTGTATTAACGGCAATTACGTGAACATCATAAGGTGTCACTTGTTTTGGCCATACAAAGCCGTAAGAATCTTGGTATTGTTCTGCAACTGCTGATAATAGACGAGAAATTCCGATACCGTAGCAACCCATAATGAATGGTTGTGCACGACCATTTTCATCTAGGAAAGTAGCTTTCATTGATTCAGAGTATTTTGTACCTAATTTAAATACATGACCAACTTCGATACCTTCAGCGAATTTGATTGTTCCTTTACCGTCTGGAGATGGGTCTCCCTCTTGGATAAAGCGTAAATCTTCATAACGATCGATTGCAAAGTCGCGACCTGGATTAACATTGATATAATGTACGCCATCTTCGTTTGCACCAGAAACACCGTTACGGATTGATTTAATTGCTTGGTCAGCAACTACTTTTACACCGATTGGTAATTTAACCGGTCCTAGACTACCAACATGGCTTCCTAGTAATTCATTGATTTCTGCATCTGAAGCTAATTCAACTAATTCTGCACCTAATGCATTTTTTAGTTTGATGTCATTGATTTCATGATCGCCACGAGCAAGAACAACAATTAGTTCTTCGTCTACTTTAAATACGAGTGTTTTAATAATATTTTCTGGAACAACATCTAAGAAAGCAGATACTTCTTCGATTGTTTTTTGGTTAGGTGTTTCAACTTTTTCTAATTCTTTCATTTCAGCATCAGAGTGACTATAGTCAACTTTCACTTCTGCCATCTCAATATTTGCTGCGTAGCTTGAAGAATCTGAATAAGCAATTGTATCTTCACCAATTTCAGATAGTACCATGAATTCTTGTGAACCACCTGTACCACCAATTGAACCTGAATCTGCAATTACTGCGCGGAAATTCAAACCTAAGCGTGTGAAAATATTTTTATATGCTTGAACCATATCTTGGTATGTTTCATCTAAACTTTCTTCATTTGCATGGAATGAATAAGCATCTTTCATGATGAATTCGCGACCGCGTAATAAACCAAAGCGTGGACGTTTTTCGTCACGGAATTTAGTTTGTACTTGGTACAATGTTAATGGTAATTTTTTATAAGATTTTAATTCATCACGGATAAGTGAAGTCACAACTTCTTCATGTGTTGGTCCTAATGCAAATTGACGGTTATGACGGTCAGTTAAACGCATTAATTCTGGTCCGTAAGCTTCCCAACGACCCGACTCTTGCCAAAGTTCAGCAGATTGTAATGAAGGCATTAGAATCTCATTTGAACCGATATTGTCCATTTCTTCACGTACAATCGTTTCAATTTTAGTTAGGATTTTTTTAGCAAGTGGTAAATATGAGTAGACACCACTTGTATTTTGACGGATAAATCCTGCGCGTAGTAATAACTGATGCGATTTTACTTCTGCATCAGCTGGTACTTCACGTAAAGTTGGAATAAATGTTTTTGATTGTTTCATTCGTAAACCTCACCTTTTAGCTATTCTATTTTATTATTTAATTGTTAGAAGAAGAACTTTTGAATATCATTCCAAGTAACGGCTATCATCAACACCATTAACAATGCGAAACCAATAAAATGAACGATACCTTCTTTTTGTTTATCTACTGGTCTTCCACGAACTGCTTCGTAAGCGAAGAACAGTAAACGACCACCATCAAGCGCTGGTAGTGGTAATAAATTCATAATTCCTAAGTTGATGCTTAACACTGCTGCCCAATTCATTAAAGTCATAAAGCCATATTTTGCAACTTCTTCAGTTGCTTTATAAATACCAACCGGACCTGAAAGTGCATCTAATGTGAAGCCTCCTGTGACAAGTAAACCAAGTAACTCAGCAATTTTTATAAACCAATTATACGTCTGTTCAAAGCCGTAAGGAATAGCTTTTAAAGGGTTTTTTTCATAAGTATTGGCATATTGGATACCAATTTGCCCTACTTTTTCCTTATTCACTTCTGCTTCTTTCGGTGTTACGTTCAAAGAAACGGTTTCATCATCGCGTTTAACTTCTAATGAAATTTCCTTATTTGGACTGCTTTGAATGACTTCTGAAAGCTCATCCCACTCTTTGATGGACTTGCCATTTACAGCTGTTACTAAATCATCTTTTTCAAGCCCTGCTGTAGCAGCTGGACTATTTTCGACAACATTCGCAATGACTGGTTCATTTGTTGGCATCCCTTGAACAAGTG
This sequence comes from Candidatus Kurthia equi, assembly GCA_018065935.1. Taxonomy (GTDB): domain Bacteria; phylum Bacillota; class Bacilli; order Bacillales_A; family Planococcaceae; genus Kurthia; species Kurthia equi. Next base: position 22,646 of record JAGHSJ010000209.1, on the reverse strand, counting down.
CGATGATTATAAAGAATACAATTGCTAAAATGAAGTTAAATAGTGGACCTGCAAAAATAGTCATTGCACGTTTTCCTAATGATTTTGCGTTAAACGTACGATCATAAGGCGCAATGATTGTTTTTTGACCTTTTTCCTCAATAACTGCATCTCTGGCAACATTATAGCGTACTAAATTCTCATCTTCATCATAGCCTTCAATCCACAATTCTTTCACTAGGTCAGCTTTTTCGACCTCTAAGAAAAGCATATCTGGCAATTGTTTGTTTTGATTCAATACAATACGTGACATTTCGTCATTGGCATTTAAAATAAAGCCAATACGATAGCCTGGTTGTAGTTCAACCGTATCCATATCCTCTCCAGCCATTCGGACATAGCCACCCATTGGTAGCAAACGAATTGTGTAGAGTGTTTCTCCCCTAGTGATCCCAATAATTTTTGGTCCAAAGCCAATTGCAAATTCACGCACTAATATCCCCGAGCGTTTTGCAAAAATAAAGTGGCCTAGTTCATGGAAGAATACGATGGAGCCGAACACTAATATAAAGGCAATTACTGCTTGCATGTTCTCCCACCTTCTTCAACTTAAAAAATTAGATTACAACTGTTATTTTATCATGCTTTGGACGGTTTTTCTCGTTTCTTTGTCCACATGTAAAATTGTTTCTAAATCTGGCGCTAAAATATTGTCATGTGTTTGCATCATTCGCTCAATGACATCTTCAATTTCTAAGAATTTGATTTTACCTGCTAAAAATGCCGCTACTGCTGCTTCATTTGCTGCGTTCATAGCAGTTAAGATTGTACCACCTTTGCGACCTGCTTCATATGCAAAACCTAAGCAACGGAAACGTTCCAAATCAACGTTTTCAAAATTCAATTGACTAATTTTAGCTAGGTCCAAACGTTGGGCTGTCTTACGTGGCAAGCGCTCTGGATAACTTAATGCATATTGAATTGGCGTACGCATATCAGGTGTTCCAAGTTGTGCCATAACAGATGTGTCTTGATATTCTACCATTGAATGAATAATACTTTCTCTATGAATTAAAACATCAATATTATCATACGACATATCATAAAGTACTGCTGCCTCAATAACTTCTAACCCCTTATTCATCAATGTAGCTGAATCAATCGTAATTTTCGCACCCATAGACCAGTTCGGATGATTTAATGCTTCTTTTACAGTTACATCTTTCAAATCCTCACGACTTTTATCTCTAAAACTACCGCCTGAAGCAGTTAAGATCAATTTAGAGATAGATTTACGATTTTCCCCAACCATTGATTGCCATAATGCAGAGTGTTCACTATCCACTGGTAAAATTGGCGCATCATATTTTTTCGCCTCTGACATAATTAAATGTCCTGCCGTTACTAATGTTTCTTTATTCGCAATTGCGATTGCTTTTTTCTGGCGAATAGCCGCTAATGTTGGTTCCAGCCCAACAGATCCTAAAACAGCATTCAGCAAATAGCTAGAATCTGTATATGTAGCTACGTCAACTAAGCCTTGGTTGCCAAATGCAAAATCGACGTTCGAAAATTCCTTTGATAAGGTAAGTGCATCTTCTTCACGCTGCACTGAAACCAATTTTGGTTTAAAGTCACGAATGATTTCCTTGGTTTTTTCAATATTTTTCCCAACTGACAAAGCTGAAATTTGAAATTCCTCTGGATGTTCTTTCACGATATCTAAGGTTTGCTGACCAATCGATCCAGTAGCACCTAATAAACTAATTGATTTCATTTTAATTAAATCCCCTTATCCAATGAAGTGTATAAAATGTAGTAGTGGTAATACGAAAATCAGACTGTCGAAACGATCTAAAATCCCACCATGACCAGGTAATATTTTACCTGAATCTTTCACGCCATAGTGACGTTTAATTGCGGACTCGACTAAATCACCTAATTGACCAATAATTGATGCAACGACTGCTACTAGTAATAGTAATGCATAATTGACATCCAATTGCGCAAAGTATTGGAAAATGATTGTCGCGATAACAGCGATAAGAATTCCACCTACAAAACCTTCAATTGTTTTATTCGGCGATATTTCTGGCCAAAGCTTGTTTTTACCAAGTTTTCTACCCACAAAATAAGCACCTGAATCTGTTGACCAAACAACCACTAGAGCAAGTACAATATACGCAATACCCGCTTCTCTTGTCGCAATAAAGTAATGGAAACCTACACCTACATAAAAAACGCTGGCCATAATAAAGCCTACAATATCAAATGTGAATTTATTTTTCACTAATACTGTATAAATTAATAACAGCATAACGATAATAGAAAGCATTTCTATTTGTGAAAAATGTATCGCATTTTCTACTTTACTAAGCATATAATCTGGCATCGCAATCGTAATAACTGCTAATAGCCCTAAAATACCTTGAACAGAAAAGATAGAAATATCTTTCATTCGAAGCATTTCAAAAAGCCCTATCGCTGCTAATAAAAACACCAAAATTGTAAATGGCAATTTACCATAGACAACAAATGGAATAAATAAAGCCGCAGCGATAACGCCTGTAATAATTCGCTGTTTCACTTTTCTATTCTCCCTTCAATCCACCGAAACGGCGATTGCGCTTTTGAAAACTTTCAATGGCTTCAATTAAACGCTCATCCGTAAATTCTGGCCAATGTACTTCTGTAAACCAAAATTCAGTATAAGCTAATTGCCATAATAAGAAATTACTTAAGCGAATTTCTCCACTTGTACGAATCAATAAATCTGGTTCAGGTAATTTCGCTGTCATTAAATACTCTGTAATCAGGTCTTCTGTAATTTCTTGAGGCTCAAGCGTTCCATCTTGAACCATTTTAGCTAGCTGTTGAACAGCTAAAACAATTTCACGTCTACTACCATAATTAAAAGCAAAATTCAGTACCATACCATCATTATTCATCGTTTCTTTCATTGCATGTTGAATTGCACGGCTTGTATAGTCAGGAACCCCTTCCATCTCACCTATCATTTCAACACGAATATTTAATTCCATTAATTCAGGAATAAATGAATTTAAAAATTCTTCTGGCAAACGCATAAGGAATTCAACTTCCTTAGAGGGTCTTTTCCAGTTTTCTGTTGAAAAAGCATACAAAGTAATCGCACCCACACCTAATTTATTAGCTGCTCTTGTAATACGACGAATATTTTGCATACCTTCTCTATGACCAACAAAACGCGGCATTGCACGGTTTTTCGCCCAACGTCCATTCCCATCCATAATAATGGCAATATGGTTCGGCACATCATCTTTCCGCAAATTCTCCATACGTTCACTTACTGATTGAACTACTTTATCTGATTTTTTCCATCCGAGTTTATCTAACATTTAGAATCCTCCACTAGCTTACAAATCGGAACGTACACTCCATATATCATAACAAAAATATCAACACATTTCCTCTATTTAATAGAAAAGTCAAAACCGCTCGTTCACACTCACGCAGACTGCAAGCACCGAGTTGAAAGTAAATGCCCTATCACTTTTTCCAGAGATACCGAAGTGTCACATAGCTTGTAGGCATTTTTTTCTAGACACCATCGAAAAGAACGAACGCCTCTCCCGCAAGCGAGTGCACTGCAGGGATCGAAGAAAAAGTAAATGCCCCTCACTTTTTCCAGAGATACCGAAGTGTCACATAGCTTGTAGGCGTTTTTTTCTAGACACCATCGAAAAGAACGAACGCCTGCTCAAAACGGTACGCCCTGCAACCCACACGACGTCGCGTTCCAAACTTAGCCTCCTTCACTCTTACGTATCTTTCAACTTGCCCACTCAATTGTAACCACAGCTTCCTATTAACTAAGTTATACATGTGTTCATACTTGTATCATAAAAAAATGACGCCCTTTTTAAATATAGGACGCCACCATCTAGCACAAGGTTCTAACGATTAAACGTCAAGAACTTCTTTTTCTTTTTCTGCAGCTAATTGATCGATTTTAGTGATACTACTGTCAGTTAGTTTTTGAACGTCTTCTTCGTAGCCACGTAAGTCATCAACTGTGATTTCGCCAGCTTTTTCAAGCTTTTTGAATTCATCATTTGCATCACGACGAACATTACGAATACCAACTTTAGCTTCTTCAGCTTCTTTTTTAACTAATTTCACAAGTTCTTTACGGCGTTCCTCTGTTAATGCTGGAATTGTTAAACGAATAACAGAACCATCATTTGTTGGCGTAATACCGATATCTGATTTCATGATAGCTTTTTCAATATCACCTAAGATTGTTTTATCATAAGGTGCGATTACTAAAAGACGAGCTTCTGGTACGCTAATACCAGCCATTTGAGTTAATGGTGTTGGTGCACCATAATATTCAACATTAATACGATCTAATAAAGAAGCGTTTGCACGTCCTGCACGAATGTTTGCAAGTGTACGTGAAAATACAGAGATCGTTTTAGTCATTTTTTCTGAAGCTAAATCTACTACTGGTTTAGACATTTCAATTCCCCCTAAAAGGATGTTATTTTTTTACTACCGTTCCGATTGGTTCACCCAATACAGCACGTTTAATATTACCATTTTCCATTAATGAGAATACCACTAATGAAATATCGTTATCCATACATAATGTTGAAGCCGTAGAATCCATTACTTGCAACCCTTGTTGAATTACTTCAAGATAAGTTAATTCATCGTATTTAACAGCAGTAGGATCTAATTTTGGATCAGCTGAATATACACCGTCTACGTTGTTTTTAGCCATTAAAATGACATCTGCTTCAATTTCAGCAGCACGTAAAGCAGCAGTTGTATCTGTTGAGAAATATGGATTCCCAGTTCCTGCAGCAAAAATTACTACGCGTTTTTTCTCTAAATGACGAACAGCTTTACGACGAATATATGGTTCTGCAACTTGCGTCATCACGATTGATGATTGAACACGAGTTGGCACATCTAAATTCTCTAAAGAATCTTGAAGTGCTAAAGCGTTCATCACTGTTGCTAACATACCCATATAGTCTGCGTTTGCTCTTTCCATGCCCATTTCGGCACCAATCTTACCTCTCCAAATGTTACCGCCACCTACTACAAGTGCAACTTCAACACCTAGATCTACTACATCTTTAATTTGTTGGGCAACAGATTTAACGATTTGTGGTGATAATCCAAATCCTTGTTCACCTGCTAAAGCTTCCCCACTTAATTTAATTACAACGCGTTTATATTGCGGCATTTTCTGGACCTCCATCATACTTTTTTGTTGAAAAATAGGGAACACGAATTGCTTGTGCTCCCTAAAATATTGTCATATTGTATGTGCGAAAAAATTAGTTACCTTTAACTTGGTTCATAACTTCTTCTGCAAAGTTATCTTCACGTTTTTCGATACCTTCGCCAACTTCAAAACGAACCATAGAAGCTAGTGTACCGCCTGAAGCTTTAACGAATGCTCCAACAGTTTGATCTGGGTTTTTAACGAATGGTTGGTCAAGTACACAGATTTCTTTAAAGTACTTGTTAAGACGACCTTCAACCATTTTAGCAACGATGTTTTCTGGTTTGCCTTCGTTAAGAGCTTGTTCAGTTAATACTTTACGCTCATGTTCGATTTCTTCAGAAGAAACTTGATCATGAGAGATATATTTAGGATTTAAAGCTGCAATGTGCATAGCAACATCTTTAGCTACTGTTTCATCAGTTGTTCCTTCAACTAGTGTAAGAACACCAATGCGTCCACCCATGTGTAGGTAAGCGCCGAAAGAATCAGCATCAGTTTTAGTTTGGATTACAAAACGACGTAAGCTTAATTTTTCACCAATCGTAGCGATTGCTGTAGAAATGTGATCAGAAACTTTAGCACCATTTGACATAGTAGTTTCTAAAGCAGCTTCTGCATCAGCAGGTTGAACTTCTAATAAGTGATCAGCTAATTCTTTAACTAATACTTGGAATCCTTCGTTTTTAGCAACGAAGTCAGTTTCAGCATTAACTTCTAATAAGATAGCTGTGTTACCTTTTTGAGCGATGAAAGTAGTACCTTCAGCAGCTACACGGTCAGCTTTTTTACCTGCAGCAGCAAGACCTTTTTCACGTAAGAAGTCGATTGCAGCATCGATGTTACCATCAGTTTGAACTAGAGCTTTTTTACAATCCATCATTCCAGCACCAGTTTTTTCGCGTAATTCTTTAACCATTTGAGCAGTGATTGCCATGATTGTTTCCTCCTAATAAATAGATAAATTTAATTATTTAATTTTCTCAAAAAAAGGCGATAAGAGGGTTTAGCCGCTTATCACCTAATTTAAACATACTCAGAAATTATTCAGCAGCTTTTGCAGATTCTTCTTGAGCTTCTTCTTCACCTTGTTTTGACTCCATTAAAGCATCAGCCATTTTAGAAGTGATTAATTTAACAGCGCGGATAGCGTCATCGTTTGAAGGAATAACGTAATCGATTTCGTCTGGATCGCAGTTAGTATCAACCATTGCTACTAATGGAATGTTTAATTTGTGAGCTTCAGCTACAGCGATACGTTCTTTGCGAGGATCTACAATGAACATTACATCAGGGATAGCTTTCATATCACGGATACCGCCTAAGAATTTAACAAGACGTTCGTGTTGTTTTTTAAGTTGAACTACTTCTTTTTTAGGAAGTACGTCGAAAGTACCGTCTTCTTCCATTTTTTCGATTTGTTTCATACGTGATACACGTTTTTGAATTGTACCGAAGTTTGTTAAAGTACCACCTAACCAACGTTGGTTGATGTAGTAGTTACCTGAACGTTCAGCTTCGTCTTTAATAGCTTCTTGAGCTTGTTTTTTAGTACCAACGAAAAGAACTTTACCACCGTCTGCTCCTACTTGGCGCATGAAGTCGTAAGCTTCCTCTAATTTTTTAACTGTTTTTTGTAAGTCGATGATGTAAATTCCGTTACGTTCAACAAAGATGAATTTTTTCATTTTTGGATTCCAACGGCGAGTTTGGTGACCGAAGTGTACACCAGCCTCTAATAATTGTTTCATAGAAATTACTGACATTTGTATTGCCTCCCAAAGGTTTTTTTTATTTGTTTCCTCCGCATCCATCAACTGCATGAGGACTCTCTCATTGAAAGAGCACCGCTCCTTGCATCAGAATACGTGTGTATTTATAACACCATTTGTAATAGTATCATACTTTATATAAGCTTACAAGCTGTTTTAAACTGTTTTATTTTGAAACTTCAACATTAATACAATCTCTGTCTTTCCGCGATTTAATTGCTTGGCAATTTCATCCGCAGTCATACCACGTATATACATTTCTTTTACCCTTTCCTCAATTGATTGAACCCTTGGTGGCTCTTCAACAATAGACTTAGGTTTTTCTTTCGTTTGTGAAACATACGCATTTTTAACATATGTTCTCGGTGCATTAAAACTTTGTTTACTTGGTTTATCTGCTACATCAATGTCTTTATTCGCATATTGATTAATGCTCTCTTTCACAATTTGCTCGGTATCATTGATTTGTTCTTGTTGATTGATTTGTTTTTCAATTGTTGTATGCATTTGTTTTTGCTTGGTTTCGCTCACTACTTGTTGAGTTTGCGTATTCAAAGCAGTGCCACTTTTTTTCAATGAATCAATTAATCGACTATTCTCATCTTCAATTTCCGTAAGAAAAGAAGAAATGGAAGCTTCCATTTCTTCAATCAGTAACTCTTGTTTACGTTCATTTTTCTGAAAGCGATTAACCTTCATATTTAAAAGTGCAATAAAATAAAAGCATAGCAGTACTAATATGAATAACAAGGCCACTATTATTCCCATTGCACAATCTCCTATCCGCTGAAATCAAACAAATTCCCTTTGAATGGATGTTTTGCTTGCTTCTTCTGATCTTGTTCTTTTCCTTGCATTTTATGATGCTCTGAGTGTTCATCATCCGTTTGTTCTTTAGGCTCATCTTGTCTTAGATTTTTCACTTCAGAAGATTCTAAAAGTAATGTATGGTTCTTTTCAAGTTGTTGTTTCAAGGCATCATTTGCTTGCTCTTGACTTGCATGAATTTGTTGTGTTATCTGCTCTTGCATCTTTCCTGCATCAAATGTTTTAGGAATCGCAATTTGAAGTTCTACCGCTTTTAAACTCATAGCCCCATCAGCCTCCTCGAACTTTATGACCTAAATGCATGCATCAGTTGGAATTTTGCATTTCATCTACTAACAAATTTTTCAATTTAAAAAGTGCCTTTGAATGAATTTGAGAGATGCGTGATGTGGATAAACTCAAAGTCTCGCCAATTTCGGTTAATGTTAACTCTTCCGTATAAAACATACTTAGTACGAGTTGCTCTTTTTCATTGAGTTTTTTTATACTTTCAGCTAAATCTCCTAAAAGTTCCGCTTGAATAGCAACCTGCTCTGGTGTTTTCGTCACCTCATCACGAATGACAAAGCTCTTGCTATCCACTTCATCAAAATCCTGAAGTTGTTCATCAATTGATAAAACATTAGAAACTAAATATTCTTGCATCGTTTGATATACTTCATCAATCGAAACATTCAATTCTTCTGCGACTTCTTCAGGCGTTACATGACGCTGTAAACGCTGCTCCATCGCCTCAATTTTAGCTTCTAATTTTTTCGTCTTTTCTCGTGCAGAACGTGGTAACCAGTCCTCTTTGCGCAATCCATCAATGATAGCACCACGAACTCGGAAAGAAGCATAAGTGTCGAATTTTAATTCCCTCGTAATATCGAATTTATTTAATGCATCAAATAGCCCCATCATACCTAAACTCATTAGTTCATCTCTTGATACATTTTTTGGAAGTCCTGTACTGATTCGTTGTACATGATAAGACACAAGCGACTTATACTTTTTCATCAGTAAATCACCTGCACGAGGATCTTTATGTGCTGACCAATCCTGCCAAAGCCTTAATTCTTCTGGTGAAGACGATTGCATCTGCTAATCCCCCATTTCCTCTTTCATTCCTTAACTCGTATTATAACAAATTCAATAAAAAAAAGGGAACTGTTTTACCAGTTCCTTCTTTAATCTTTACTCATTATTTATTATCTTGTTGGAGCATTGTTTGTACAACCTGTGCAATTTCTTCTGATTGCTCTTGTGATGGTCTTTTTGACTCATCTACTACTGTATCAATTTGTTGTTCAGGTTGTCGACCAGTTCCATCTTCTAAAAGTTCATCTTCAACAACTTCAGGCTCAGGTGTATACAGGATATACCCAATTATGCCACGAAGTATGAAAGCAACTACAAAAGCGATAGTAGCCCACATCAAACCAAATAAAATCACGCTTATAGGTGCTTGATTTGTTTGAAAACGTGCGAAGAAATAAATGGTAAAGCCTGCTAAAGCAAGCCAAAAATTATAGTAAAGTGATCCAAACATTATAAATCTTTCACCCCTTGATTCACTGTACGAATATTTAAAAGCCCCGTTTCTGGACTAAATTCAATCGTACGCCCACTGCTGCCCCCAGTATCTTGAGCAACAATAGGGATGGAATATTTTTTTAACTGTTCGATGACAGCTTCTACATTTCTCGGGCCAATTCGCATCGTATCTTGAGATGTAGAAAACTTGAACATCTGCGCACCACCAGCTATTTTAGCCTTTAGCTTATAACTAGAGGCCCCTTTTTTCTTTAATAGTTCAATCAACGCTGGAATACCTGTATCTGCGAATTTCGCGATATTTACTTGTCCTGCCTTAGCTAACGAGGAACTAGGCAACATAATATGCACAAGTCCAGCTATCCCCTTAGAGGAGTCATAAATAACAACGCCTACACAAGAGCCTAAACCCGACGTTCGTATAGTTGATGGCGCGGTAACGATGTCCATCTGTGCAATCCCGACTTTTACAACAGTCTGACTTCCGATAAGCATGTTATTCCACCCCTAACGCTCTAAAGATGGCTTTAAATGATTCTGGGTTCGGTAATAAGAAGAAATGTCCATTTACTTGCTCTTCCCTAGACATAGACTCTTCAAATATGGTCGTGTCAATGACAATTACCTGGTCACTAACCTGTGATAATTCAATTAATCCAAAGCTAATTATTGCTCCGAACATATCTACACTTAACTCAGGTGGTGTTGGATAAATTTTCAAAGACGTAAAATCTGAAAGTGCTGATAAATAAGAACCCGACAAGATATTTCCAAGCTCTAGCATAGCCGATATCCCTAGTTCACTATTTTCTGGTTTTTGAAGATCAAAATTTTCATCTTGAATTAAGCGACGAATAAAGTGATTAGCTTGTTCAACGGGTAGAATAAAAAACATTCCACCTTGTGCATCACCATCAATTTGTAGATAGGTACCTGCTACTACTTTTTCAGCACCCCCACCACGCTCAACCATTTCATCAAAAGTCACCATCTCTACAGATGGCACACTCATGTCTATTTTTGTATTTAATAAAGAAGACAATGCAGTTGCTGCATGCGCAGCGCCGATATTGCCTATTTCTTTTAAAACATCTAAATGGAACGAAGTAATTTCATTCATCAACTTTACCTCTTTACTTTAAAGTATTTAATACTTTTTCAAGGTTCAATAAAATTAGTAGTCGCTTCTCTACTTTTGCGACACCCGCAATAAATTCTTCCTCTAATGAACCAACTACTTCTGGCTGTGGTTCAATTGAATCTTTTAATAAGTCCATTACATCATTTGCTGCATCAACAATAAGTCCTACTTCCATATCTGCATGCGAAATAATAATAATTCTTGAATCTTCACCTTGCACAGATGTAGGAATTTCAAAACGTTCACGCAAATCAATAATTGGTGTTACCACACCTCGTAAATTGATGACACCTTTTACATAAGATTCTGTACGCGGTACGCGTGTAATATGCACCGTTTTTTCGATGCCTTGAACTTGCGAAACTGGAAGTGCATATTCTTTGTCGCCTAATTGAAAGACGATTACTTTTTCTACTTCCATATCCATCATTTCTGTCATATTTAACACCCCTTACTATTTAATTAATGCATTACAATCAACGATTAATGCAACTTGCCCATTCCCTAAAATTGTTGCACCAGAAATAGCGAATACATTTGTTAAATAATTACCTAAAGATTTAAGTACGATTTCTTGTTGTCCAATGAATGAATCCACTACTAAACCAGCTGTTTTATCACCTTTACGAACAAGTACAACCGATAAGAATTCATCTGTTTCATGCTGTTCTCTTGGTACATTGAATGTTTCATCTAAGAAGACTAAAGGAACAACTTTTCCGCGGAAATCAATTACTTGTTGATTATGTGCATTTAAAATATCGGATTTTTTAATAATTGACGTTTCGATAATTGATGACAATGGAATTGCATACACTTCTTTTTCAATTTCGACAAGCATAACTGAAATAATTGAAAGTGTTAATGGCAATTGAATTGAGAATAATGACCCTTTGCCCTCCTCAGATTCAATACTGATTGAACCACCTAGGGCTTCAATTGTTGATTTAACAACGTCCAATCCAACACCACGACCTGATACATCCGAAATAACCTCTGCAGTAGAGAAGCCTGACGCTAAAATCAATTCGTTGATTTGATTGTCTGTTAATAATTTTCCAGTTTCTTCAGTAACTACACCTTTAGAAATTGCTTTTTCTAACACACGTTGACGGTTAATTCCAGCACCATCATCTTCAATTTCAATAAAGACATGATTTCCGCTATGATACGCGCGTAATTCTACTGAACCTACTTCAGGTTTACCTGCCGCTAAACGTTTTTCAGGCGATTCAACACCATGGTCTAATGCATTACGAATTAAATGAACCAGTGGATCACCAATCTCATCGATAACCGTACGATCTAATTCTGTTTCTGCACCAATGATTTCTAGATTAATTTTCTTTTTAAGATCACGCGATAATTGACGTACCATTTTAGGGAAACGATTAAATACGGTTTCAACTGGTACCATACGCATATTTAAAATGATATTTTGTAAATCTCCTGATACACGTGTCATACGTTCCACTGTATCATTTAATTCATTATGATTTAAATCTTCTGCAATGGATTGCAAACGTCCACGATCAATTACTAGCTCTTCGAATAAATTCATTAAAATATCTAAGCGATCAATATTGACACGAATTGTTTTACTCGCATTATGCCCGTTTGATTTTGTCTGTTGCTTAGTAGCAGTTTTCGCTACTTCGACTTCTTGCTTAGGCGATTCAACTGCTGTTGCTACTACAGGTGTTTCTTCCGAATCATTCATTTCAGTTTCTTCAGATGTGTTAAGTTTTGCTAAATGAATCTCTTGTACTAGAACTTGTTCAACTTCTGAAACCTTCATTAATTTTTGTTTTAAATCTTCAGCGCTATCTTTTGTTACGAATGCTACAGAGAAATCTGTATCAAATTGCTCTTCTTCTAGACGTTCGACTGTAGGAGTCGATTTGATTACTTCGCCTAATTTCTCAAGAATTTCAAAAATCATATAAACACGTGCTGCTTTTAACAAGCAATCTTCTCGTAGAGAAACGGTAATTTCATATTTTGAAAATCCTTGTTCAGCAGATTGTTCTAATACTGTTTTTTCAAAATCATCAAATACTAATTTGTTGGCAATAACTTCGATTACTTCTCCGCCAGTTTCAACTGATGTTGCTGGAGTAGCTGATTCAGCGTTAATTTTCTCACCATTTTCAATACGTTTTAATTTTTCAACTGTTTGAGAGACATCTTTTTTGCCGTCTCCACCGCCCGAAATATCTGCTACCATTTCCTCTAAATGATCAACTGATTCAAAAACCACATCCAGAATCTCTGGTGTCACTTTAATTTTATCGTTACGAATACCATCTAAAACGTTTTCCATCTTATGTGTTAAATCTGCAATGTCCTCAAAGCCCATTGTTGCAGACATACCTTTAAGTGTATGTGCATTTCTAAAAATATCGTTAACTATGGCTGTGTTTGTTGGGTCTTGCTCTAAAAGTAATAAACTTTCACTACATGATTGTAGATGTTCGTTACTTTCATCAATAAATACTTCTAAGTATTGATTTGTATCCATAATTCTCCCCCCTATTTTATAAAACTCATTATTGTTTGAGAAATGTTTGTTAATTTAACTACGCGGTCTACTACGCCTGTCTTTTCTGCAGATTTAGGCATGCCATAAACGACACAACTTTCCTCTGCTTCGGAAATAACTCGTGTATTACCACTTTCTTTTAACGCTTTAATCCCTTTTGATCCATCTGAACCCATACCAGTCATAATGACAGCTATTCGATCGACGTCTGTTATTTTTGCTACACTCTCAAACAACACATCAACTGCTGGTTTATGACCTCCCACTGCTGGTTGTTCCGCATCAATATAGATTGAGGTAGACATGCCAACTTTACGGACGGTCATTTGACTACCGCCAGGAGCAATATAAGCTACTCCAGGCTGTAATAAGTCCCCATTTTCAGCCTCTTTAACAGTTATATCGGACAATTGATTCAATCTTTTTGCTAAAGAGTTCGTAAATCCTGCTGGCATATGCTGCACAATTAAAATAGGTGCACCAATTGTAGCTGGCAAAGTGGTTAAAACCTCTTGTAATGCTCTTGGACCTCCAGTAGAAGTTCCAATAACGACAAGCTTTCGTGAATGACTTCGCCAAGATTGATCGACCATTGCATCTATAGGATGTCTTTCTTTCATCGGTAATAGTTCTTTAACTGGTGACTGTTCTTTCATCGGTGATTGCTCTGCCAATTTAAATCTTGTCGGCGGTGCTGTTGCCTTTTGCAATCTAGAGATAGGCACAAGAGCTGCAGCTTTAACCTTTTCAATAAGTTCTTCTTTAATTTTGTCTAAATCAAGTGAAATAGTGCCGCTTGGTTTTGCCACAAAATCTACTGCGCCATTAGCAATCGCTTCCATCGTAATTGCCGCATTTGAAGTAGTCGTTGAAGAGAGCATAACAACTGGTTTTGGTTGTTCCTCCATAATTTGTTTGAGGGCTTCTAAACCATTCATTTCTGGCATTTCTACATCCATTGTAAGTACATCTGGATTTAACAATTTAATTTTAGCTAATGCATCGCGACCATTTCTTGCAGTTCCGACTACTTCTATAAATGAATTTCCTTCAAAAAACTCTGATATAAGCTTCCTCATAAAGGCTGAATCATCTACAACTAGAAGTTTTTTCAATGGTGTCATGGACTCAAGACCTCCCTTTAGAAAATAATCCCTTTAATTTACTTAAAAATTGATTTGTTTCAACAACTTGTACTGTTTGCGTACCATCATTGTATAGGTAGCGCTCAGCAATCTCTGAGATAGCCCTAGAAGCCACACAATTAGGATATAGCCTTTTATACGGTACTTGCTGATTAATTGCCTTACGTACATGTATGTCCTCTAAAATGACACCTAGTTCAGAAACTTCTTTCACAAGGAAACGTGACATCGTTGTTTTTAAACGTGCTAAAGTATTTAATCCTTCCTCTGCAGAAAACGCTCTGTTACAAATCAAATGAAAATTCTTATCCTGATCTTTATTATGAATATATTTCATCATAGAGTAAGCATCTGTGACAGAAGTAGGCTCTGTTGTAGATACGACCACCACATCATCAACTGACATGATAAATTGTAAAGACCACTCTGTTGCACCTGCTCCCATATCGAAGAGTATAAAGTCGTAGTTCTTTTGTAGCTCATTAAAGGCGAAAATAAGACGCTCGAACATAAAGTCCGACCATCGTAGCAAAGAAGACATGCCAGAGCCACCTGCTATAAAGTCCAAGTTCTCATCATCATGGTGAATAATCTCTTGAATAGAGCATTCCCCTTGTAAATAATTAGTTAAACTATTTCGCGCAGTTTTGCCTAGCAAAATGTGAATATTACCCATACCTAAATCCATATCAACAATTAAGACCCGCTGCTTTAACTCTGCAAGTGCCAAAGAGAAGTTCGTTGTAAAATTACTTTTACCCACTCCACCTTTGCCACTTACAACAGCAATTGTTTTACATGTGATCTGTACCTGACCCTGCATTTTTTGTCTAAGTAATGCGGCTTGATCCATCATTTTTCAGCTCCTTGATAGATTAATTCTACAAGTTTAGACACTGAACCTTCTTCGATATTTTCTGGTACTTCTTGACCATCCGTATAGTAAGCAAGTCCCTTATTATATTTAACCATTAAATTAACCATTGAGCCAATAGTATTTGTTTCATCTAACTTGGTAAATATCAATTGATCAATATCAAATCCTTCAAACTGTTCAATTATTGTCGCCATATCATTTTCTTTCGCAGTTAATGACAAAACTAAATAATTTTGAGCATTGGATTTAATATCAATTAATTTTTCTAAATCAGTAATAAATCGGGCTTCTTTATAATTTCTCCCCGCTGTATCTATTAGAATTAAATCATGTCCTGCAAATTGTTCGATTGCTCGCTTATAATCTGAAGGTGTGTACACTACTTCTACAGGAGCATGTAATAGATTTGCATAGGTTTTTAATTGTTCGATTGCCCCTATACGATACGTATCCGTTGTAATAAAAGCGACTTTTTTCTTTTTCTCCAATACCGCACGAGCAGCAATTTTTGCTATCGTGGTTGTTTTCCCTACTCCAGTAGGTCCTAAAACATTGACAAATTTTCTTCCAAAGTTTAAACCACCCATAGGTAACTTGGATAATTTGCGGAAAAGTGCCTCCTGAGAAGCCATTAATAGCTCATCCGCAGTAACAGTTGGTTTGTCCTGAATGATTGCAAAAAGCTCATCACAAATATCTGTGATGAGTTGGTCATTCAGTTCCTGTTCTTTTAACAACGTATAAATAGGCTGTATAATTTTTGGCATTGTTGATGCTTTAGGTTTATTAGCCGCTCGCATAAGCTGTTTTAATTCATCAAGCTGTTTTTGAATATCATCATTTTGTTTGCTAATTAAAAATTGTTCTTCAAACTGTTTTTTCTGTTGTAGTTCAACCTCTTTATTAATTGCATGCATTTCTAAATCAGGTCGCGTATCTACACGCGACTGCTGATTTACTCCTGCTACAACTTCAAATTGCTTCTTTTTAAGCATGCCTAAGAAACCTTTTGAATAAATTACTTTTGAACTAACAATTACAGCATCCTCGCCAAGTTCAGATTTAACTTTCTTCATGGCTTCTGGCATAGAAATTGCAATATATTTTTTCATCTTCATTCTACATTCACCACTCCGACACTTTGAATCTCAATCGACGCATCTAACTCGTTATACGACAGGATTGGAATTTGAGGGAAATAACGTTCAGTTAACTGGCGTACATACATACGCACTGCTGGAGAACATAAGATAACTGGTGCTTGTTCAATAAATGATGTTCGTTCAAGTTCTCCTGCCGTTGACTCTAAAATTGCCTGCGACATTTGTGGATCCATTGCTAAATAGTTTCCATGATCTGTTTGTTGGATACTATCCGCAATCAATTTTTCAACTTTTGCAGACACAGTTAGTACTTTTAACTCCGTTTGTGTGCCAGCATATTGTGTAGTAATTTGTCTTGCCAATGCTTGACGAACATACTCTGTTAAAACATCCACATCTGAAGTTAATTTAGAATAGTCAGCTAATGTTTCAAAAATAATTGGTAAATTACGAACCGAAACACTTTCATCTAATAATTTAGATAATACTTTTTGAATTTCACCAATAGACATAGGTGCTGGTGTTAACTCATCTACTAAGATAGGCGACGTTTCACGTAAGTGATCAATCAATTGTTTCGTTTCTTGTCTACCTAATAATTCTGAAGCATTCGCACGGATAATTTCAGTTAAGTGTGTAGAAACAACGCTCGGTGGATCTACAACCGTATAGCCCAACATCTCGGCTTCTTCCTTCACCTGTTCATTAATCCATTTAGCTGGTAATCCAAATGAAGGCTCTATTGTATCTATACCCTCAATTGAGTCATCATCTCCCGGGCTCATAGCTAAATAATGATCTAAAAGTAGCTCACCTTTCGCTAATTCATTCCCTTTTACTTTTATGCGATATTCATTCGGTTGAAGTTGAATATTATCTCGAATACGGACTACTGGTATAACAATCCCGAGTTCTAACGCTAATTGTCGACGAATCATTACGACACGATCAAGTAAATCGCCGCCTTGTGAAGCATCAACTAATGGAATTAACCCATAGCCAAATTCAAATTCAATTGGATCTACATTTAATAGGTTAACAACGTTTTCAGGACTTTTCAGATTATCAGTTACTTCCTCTTCTTCAATTTCATCAATTTCTTCTTCCGTTTCTTTACTCATCGAACTAATACGATAACCTAAGAAGGCAATAACTAACGCCACAGAAATCGTAAAAATTTCTTGAATAGGTGTTACAAAACCTAATAGTAAAATGGTAGCTGATGCTATGTATAATAATTTAGGATTCGATAACAATTGACCTGTAATATCTGAGCTAAGATTCCCTTTTGAACCTGCTCTAGTAACAACAATACCTGTTGCAGTAGAAATTAATAATGCTGGAATTTGTGATACAAGACCATCACCAACGGTTAATGTTGTGAAATGAGCGATGGCTTCTGAAAATTCCATGTCCATCTGCATAACACCGATAACCATACCAACTAACATATTAATAATAACGATAATAATACCAGCAATGGCATCACCTTTTACGAACTTTGTGGCACCATCCATGGCACCATAAAAATCGGCTTCGTTACTAACTTTTTCTCGACGTGCTCTCGCATCCTTTTCCGAAATTAATCCGGCATTTAAATCAGCATCAATCGCCATTTGTTTACCTGGCATCGCATCTAATGTGAATCGAGCAGCTACTTCTGATACACGCTCTGACCCTTTTGTAATAACGATAAATTGGATAATAACTAGAATGACGAATACAACGACACCGACTAGAATATTACCACCTACTACGAAGGTACCAAAGGTTTCTACAACATTACCTGCGTCTCCTTCAGATAAAATGGCACGCGTTGTCGAAACATTTAGCCCTAATCTGAATAATGTCAGTAGTAATAATAAAGTTGGGAATACAGAGAACTGTAAAGCTTCCTGCATATTCATTGAGGTTAGTAAAACCAGCAATGCTAATGTTAAATTGACGATGATTAAAAAACTGATTAACCATGGAGGTAAAGGTACTACAAGCATAGCTACAATCATAATAACTGCAGCCAAAACCCCTATATCGCGAATTTTCATTGTTGTACCTCCCTAAATTTTTCGTTTCATTCGATAAACATGTGCTAATACTTCGGCCACTGCTTTAAAGAACTCATCTGGAATTCTTTGACCTATTTGAACTTGGTCGTACATAGCACGAGCAAGCGGTCTATTTTCAACCATTACTACATCATTCTCTTTTGCAATTAGTTTTATTTTTTGTGCAACATGGTCTGTTCCTTTAGCAACAACCTTTGGAGCATCCATTGTTTCATCATCATATTTTAAAGCGATAGCATAGTGAGTGGGATTGGTAATAACAACATCTGCATCTGGAATTTCTTGCATCATCCTTCGCATCGCCATCTCTCTTTGTCTTTGCTTAATTTTCGATTTAATTAGAGGATCACCCTCTGTATTTTTGTACTCATCTTTGATATCTTGTTTAGACATTTTTAGATTTTTTTCATAATCGAATTTTTGATAAAAGTAATCTAACACGGCAATGACTGCTAAAACAAGGCTTGCTGCAATCCCCATAATAGCGGCTAATTTACCTACAGTTGATAATGTATCGCTGGGAGTTTTAAAAGAGAGCCTTAGTACATCATGGATATTCACAAAAATAATAACCGTTGTAACTGTTCCGATAAAAGAGATTTTTAAAATAGACTTAATTAATTCAATAATGGCACGCATTGAGAAAATGCGTTTAAACCCTTTTATGGGATCGATTTTTTTTAAATCAAACTTTAGTGTTTCTGTTGTAAATAACAAACCAAATTGAAAAAAGTTAGCAGCTACAGCTGCAATGACTGCAATGACTAAAATAGGCAAAATGATAATAGCCATTTCTATCAAAATATCTTTAAATATTTCCATGATTGATTTGATGGAAATCGTTTCAATATTAATTAAATGTGTGAACGTTTCTCTAAAAAAGGCTAAGAGATTATCTCGCATGGATGAACCTGCAATCAATAAATATAAAAAGATAGCTAATAAAACAAGTGCACTTGTTACATCCTGACTCTTAAGAACCTGTCCTTTTTTTCTAGAATCCTGCCTTTTTTTCGGCGTGGCTTTTTCGGTTTTTTCAC
Organism: Candidatus Kurthia equi; assembly: GCA_018065935.1. Lineage (GTDB taxonomy): Bacteria > Bacillota > Bacilli > Bacillales_A > Planococcaceae > Kurthia > Kurthia equi. The sequence continues at coordinate 3,339 of JAGHSJ010000209.1, read as the reverse complement.
CTGCGAAAAACTGTAAGTCTACTTTCATTAACATCTTACTATCCACCACCTAATATAACCATGAAATCTCGCATAGCTGCGAACATCACAGTGAAGAGCTTTTGCATCACTGCAATCATTACGCTCATCATCGTAATGAGCACGATGAAACTCACACCTATTTTTATCGGAAAACCTACAACGAAAATATTTAATTGTGGGACAGTTTTTGCTGTAATCCCTAGCGCTAAATCCACTAAGAATATTGTTGCCACAACAGGTGCAGCCATCTGAAATGCAATCGCGAATACTGTAGTAAATGTTTTCATAATAAATACGCTTATTGCTACATCACCAAAATCAGGCCAAGCACTTTGCAAAGGCAAATATTGATAACTAAAATAAATGGCATCTAATAATAAATAATGGCCATTCGTTGCAATCAATAACATCATCGCTAATGTTTGGAAAAACTGACCAATTAACGGGCTTTGAGCACCTGTCATTGGATCAATTACATTGGCAATTGCAAAACCAATTTGAAAATCGATAAAACTTCCCGCAATTTGTAATGCTGAAAAAATGATAAAGGCTACTAATCCAAGTAATAATCCAACAATAGCTTCTTTTAATACAAGCATCGCATAATTTTCATCTATTGAAACATTGGTTGTTTGGATGGAATAAGTCATCATCCAAGCTAAAACAAGAGCCAATGTTATTCGAGCTTTTGCTGGTATTGTTTTATATGAAAAGAATGGAACTGTGACGAAAAATGCGCTTAAACGTACAAGTATTAAAAAAAATACAGGTAGTTTTGGAATTAATTGTTCCATTTACTCACCCTATAAACCGTGTTAGATTTTGAAAAATATCGCGTGCATAAGAAGTAACATGCGTTAACATAAACGGACCAAAAAAAACAATTGCGACTAAAACAGCAATAATTTTAGGTACGAATGATAGCGTTTGCTCTTGAATCTGTGTGGTAGCCTGAAAAATACTCACTAAAAGCCCCGTTATTAGAGCAACAAGTAGTAAGGGGCCGGAAACAAGTAATATTACAGTAATGGCGCGTTCAGCAACCGAAATGACAAACTCTTGTGACATCGAATCCTTCCCCTTTCTCTAAAAGCTCTCCAATAAAGATTTCATAACGAGGTACCAACCATCGACTAAGACGAATAATAGAATTTTAAATGGCAATGAAATCATAACCGGTGGTAGCATCATCATCCCCATGGACATCAAGACACTGGCGACAATCATATCAATTACTAAAAACGGTATAAAAATCATAAATCCCATTTGAAAGGCTGTTTTTAATTCACTTAATGTATATGCTGGAACTAACGTTGTTAGTGAAATATCTTTTACTGAATCAGGCATTTTTTCACCTGAATAATTTAAGAATAAATCTAAATCTGTCTGTCTCGTATGTTTACTCATAAATTCTTTAAATGGTTCACTCGCTTTATCGTAAGCTTGGTCCAAAGTAATTTCATCCTTAAATAAAGGCTGTAATGCTTCTTTATTCGCTTCTTGGAAAGTAGGTGCCATAATAAAAAACGTTAAAAATAACGCCAATCCAACAATCACTTGGTTAGGTGGCATTTGTTGTGTTGCTAATGCTGTTCGTACAAAAGAAAGTACGATAACAATTCGTGTAAATGATGTCATTAGAATCAAGATACTTGGAGCCAATGACAAGACTGTTAACAGTAGCATCAATTTTACTGAAGTAGCCGTGCCACTAGCAGAAAATGAGTCAAGTAAATCATTCATTGTCATTCTTCTCCTTTTGATTCAGTTCATTTAATTGTTTTTGACGATTTTTTTTAATTTGATCAAGTTTTTTATCTAACTCTTCTTTAAAATCATCTTTTTTCCCAGTTTCAGCTGGTTGTTTTTTTACTTTATTTTTTATTGTTGTTAGTAGTTCTGCTATATATGGAACTTGAGCTGCCAAATCTTGCTTATCATCATGCATTTTTAACAAGCTTTGTTGCTCTTGTTCATCTGTAATCTCTTTTAATATATGTACATCATCACCTACACCAACTAAAAATAATGAATTCCCCACTTTTAATAGTTGAATAGATTTTTGTTGTCCAACAGAAACCCCACCAAGATTTTGGAGCATTTGGTTTGATTGATACTTCTTATTATTTCTATTTACTAATTTCAATACAAAAAACAATAAACACACAACAAATGCTAATGCTAAAAGAATTTTAATATAATCCCAAGCTGACATACCTGAGCTTAATGAACTATCTTTATCATCAGTATCAGATGGATCTTTAGTATTAGTTGTTTTTGATGTACTATCATCAGTATTTCCAGAATCTACTTTGAAGCTATCGCTAACCATACCATCCTTTTCAGCAAAAGCAGGCATGCTCCATGCTGAAAAAGATAATACAGAAATCATTAACATCACGATCAATATAAATCGAGTTTTAGATGATTGCTTTAACATTTTATTAACCTAACGCTTTTTGAATTGCTTCAATTACACGATCAGCTTGGAATGGTTTAACGATGAAGTCTTTAGCTCCAGCTTGAATTGCATCAATAACCATTGCTTGTTGTCCCATCGCTGAACACATAATAATTAGTGCTGATGGATCTTTTTCTTTAATCACTTTAAGTGCAGCGATTCCGTCCATTTCTGGCATTGTGATATCCATTGTTACTAAATCGGGTTTTAATTCTGCATATTTTTCAACAGCCTGTGCACCGTCTGCAGCCTCCCCAACTACTTCAAAACCATTCTTCGTTAGAATGTCTTTAATCATCATACGCATAAATGCCGCGTCATCTACAATCAATATTCTTTTTGCCATTAGTCAATTCCTCCAATAAAAAATCTATCTTAAATTATTTAAGCGGTCTTCCTTGCTTAAAATGTCTGTAATACGAACTCCAAAGTTTTCATCAATTACAACAACTTCACCTTTTGCAATTAAACGACTATTCACAAGGATGTCTACTGGTTCACCAGCTAATTTATCTAATTCAATAATAGAACCACTTGATAACTCTAGGACTTCTTTCACAGAACGATTGGTACGTCCTAATTCTACAGTTACTTGTAGTGGTATGTCCATCAACATATTTAAATTTCTTGCTTCTGCTTGTTTTAAATTTGTTTGCTCGAAATCAATAAATTGTGCTTGTTGCACATTTTGCTGCTGTTGCATCATCGGTTGTTGTTGCATCATCGGTTGTTGCTGTTGCATCATCGGTTGTTGTTGCATCATCGGTTGTTGCTGTTGCATCATCGGTTGCTGTTGTTGCATCATCGGTTGTTGCTGTTGCATCATCGGTTGCTGTTGTTGCATCATCGGTTGTTGC
>JAGHSJ010000431.1 GCA_018065935.1 Candidatus Kurthia equi | reverse complement strand
ATATAATAAGATTGATACAGATTGAGCGATTAAAGAAGGAGTGTTACTATGTTGGAAGCAGTGCCGATGTCCCATTCACGTACAGTACAAACTCGACTTGTGTTACCACCAGATACGAACCATATGAACAGCATTTTTGGTGGCAAGGTTTTAGCCTATATTGATGAAATTGCTGCGATTATTTCAATGAAACATGCCAAAATGGAGACGGTTACTGCTTCATTTGATTCTGTGGACTTTTTCTCACCTATTCGTTCGGGAGAAATTATGGAAGTAGAAGGACTTGTTAGCGCAACTGGACGTACTTCAATGGAAGTTTATATTCGTGTGTCATCTTTAAATATTGAAACAAAAGAGAGAAAACTAACGACAGAATCTTTTGTTACGATGGTAGCTGTTGATGGAGAAGGAAAACCTCAGCTTGTTGCACCTGTTTATGCGGAAACAGAAGAAGAAAAAAGATTGTTTGAATCAAGCCCTCAAAGACGTGCGCATCGTAAAGCAAAACGTGAAATGCCACATTCATTTTTTTAAATAAGTAAAGAGCTATTCTTTTATTTATACATTGCTTTTGCAAATGGCATAAATTTCAGAATAGCTCTTTTTTTACTGCGTATTTTTAAGATGTTGTGTATCTCCAATTAATTCTAGTGTAGCTTCTCCATTTTTCTTTAAATGAATTTTCGTTAAGCTAGTCCCATGAATAAATGGTGGATCCCATACACGCTGAACTGGTAGATTTTTAAAATGGCAGATTATAAGTTTTTTTACAACTGCGTGTGTAACGAGTAATATGGCATCATCTTCGGCATAAGTATCTTGCATTGTTTTAATAACACATAATGCTCGTTCGAGAACTTGATGGAAGTTTTCGCCACCCTGTGATTGATAATTTTCAGTATCGTGATAATAGGCATGGTACGCTCTAGGAAATTGCTTTTCAATAGCATCGGCAGTTAAACCTTGCCAATCTCCAGCGTGAATTTCTTTTAATTCATCAGCTAGTAAAAGAGGTAATGAGCGATTTTTACAGATTAACTGAGCTGTTTCTACGGTACGACCACTCGGGCTAGCAAAACATGCTTTGAATGGTACTTGGGCAAGTCTTTCGCCTAGTGCTACTGCGGCTTCTTTGCCTTCAATGGTAAGAGGAGAATCAAGCCAACCTTGCATTCGTTTCTCAAGATTCCACTCAGTCTGTCCATGTCTCGTAATATATAAAATAACCATTTATAGTTCACCCCAAAAATTTGCGTATCCATTCTCTAAAAGAAAGGCTATTAATTTAGCTCATACGTAACTTCTAATAATTGTTCGGCAGATTGTGTAACTTGTAAAGTACCTTCAGTTAAATCCTCCAAGAGTCTTGAAATCGTATGGACATCTTCTGTTGTGTGTTCATTAATAGCTTGAATACCACTAACAGCCTCTACAATGGTGTGGAATGAATCAGATAAATCCGCTTGCATGTTTACCCCTTCATTAATCTGTCCATCTACTTCAATAACAGATTGCGACATATTTTCAATATTATTTTCTGTTTCTAAAATTAGTTTCGCGACGTTTTGAACAGCTGATTTCGTTTCTTCCGCAAGTTTACGAACTTCTTCCGCAACCACTGCGAAACCTTTACCATGCTCTCCAGCACGAGCTGCTTCAATCGAAGCGTTTAAAGCAAGTAAATTTGTTTGGTCGGCAATGCTTGTGACTAAATGAACAATATCATTAATTTTTTTAGATGAAATTTTTAATTTAGACATCGTGCCGTCTAATAATTGCACACTAGAAGACATTTTTTTCATTAATTCATTTTGTTGGTTTAATAATACACGACCAGATTCAGATTTATCTTTAGTCGAGTTTACAAATTCCAACCCTTGTTGTGTAGAAGTAGCGATTTCATCTGCTTGCTGTGATAAAGATTGAATCGAAGCAGTTGTTTCTTCGCTGATAGCATTAAGTTCTTCAGAAGTGTTTTGGACACTTTGAATAACCTGCTGTTTAACTTGATCATTCGTAATGCGAATATCCACTAATTTTTTATCGTATGCTTCGATAACCAATTGCTGTTCAAAATTAATCAGTTTCGTAAACGATTTAATTGCTAATGTAGTGTCAACCGTGCTTAAATTTAGTTCTAAAATAAAATCAGTGAATGAATTTATTAAAGATTGGAATGAGTTTAAATACCATTTAGATGGTAAACCAATACGTACATGAACATGGGCGATGATTTTACGTCGTTCAATATAATCTGCATCAATTTTCCCTTCAAACAGTTCGTTAATATGCTTGTTTAAAGTCACTTTTAAGCGTTCAATACTTGAGTTGCTTGAAATGATTTTAGTTAATTCAGGCGCTTGTAAAATAGCGGAATAGAAAGCATTTACCATTTTAGTAGTTGCTTCTTTCGCGTGGGGTTTTAATTGATGAATTCTTGCGAGGTCGTCAATTGATAGTTCTAATAAATCAAGTTGCTTTTTAAAATCTGTATGGGTAGGAAGATTAATTGAGACATATTTTCTGAATTCCTCTAATTGAAAAAAAGAAGCTTGATTATTGTTCTTTTGGCGATTCCAAATCATTTGTTAAATTCCTCCGTTAAGTAAATGGTCTAAAAGACTTTTTCAAAGAAAAACCTTTAGAATAATTAGTACTATTTGTTGTTATTTTAAGTAAAAAAAATAGTTTAAT
>JAGHSJ010000107.1 GCA_018065935.1 Candidatus Kurthia equi | reverse complement strand
GAAAGTGTTCCTTTTCCTTCCTTAATAGAAGCATTGATAATCGCATTATTTTATGAAATATTGCAGGAGGCTGGAACAAGATTACCTAGTAAGATTGGTCAGACTATTGGGATTGTAGGTGGTATTGTTATTGGTGAAATTGCCGTACAAGCAGGTATTGTAACCCCCTTAATGGTAATTGCCATTTCACTTACAGCAATTTCGGCATTTACACTTCCAAATTACAGTCTATCTATAGGGCTTAGAGTCATACGTTTTGGTGCTATTTTTGCTGCTACTATGCTTGGATTGTATGGAATCATACTCGTCTTTATAATGATTCACATTCACTTGGCAAATTTAAAAAGCATTGGAATTCCTTATTCAGCGCCATTTGCTCCCAATTACTTATGGGATTTAAAAAATGTGATTATCCGTGCCCCCATTACTACACTTACAAAACGTCAACAGCAACCTTTTTTAGAAACTGACAAGGATAGAGAACAACAGAATAATGGAGGAAAGGGTAAGCCATGACACTTTATAAAGAAGCTGAATTTATTAACGATAAGGACATTATGTTTGCCGTAGCCTCAAATATTATTAGTATTACCATATTATTTTTGCCACGTTACGTTGCCGACAATACAGTCTCAGCGGATGGTTGGCTTACCATTTTATTTGGTGGACTTATCGCCATTATCTTTGCGTGGCTACTCGCAAAAATTGCAAGTTCCTTTCCCAATCAATCCTTTCTTTCCTTTACATCTTATTTAGTTTCAAAACCAGTTGCTATTATTTTGAGTATTCTTTTTATTGTACAATATATCATCATTTCGTCCTTTCAAATTAGAGAAATTGCAACACTATCTCATGAGTATTTATTTGATCGTACACCGCTAGAAGTTGTTTGTTTAGCCTTTATTCTCGTTGTCATTTATGCTGTCAGCGGTTCTCGTGCCGCAATTTTCCGTCTCAATATTCTATTTTCCCCTTTTATTATCGGTGGGTTAGTATTACTAATTTTCTTTCCTCTTGGAGCAATGAAACTTGAAAATCTACTACCTATCTTTGAGACAGATTTAAAGGGGATTGTTCAAGGAACGACTTCTAGCTTACATGCCTTTTTAGGTTTTGGTATCGTATTATTTTATATTTCACTAGTTAAAAAACCTCAAAAGACACCTAAGATGACTGTGTTAGGGATTTTATGGCCTCTTTTCTTTTATATCGTTATTTTTATTGTGTGCATTGGTGTTTTTGGGAATGCAGCTACAAATAATCTCTACTATCCGGTATTTGAGTTATCAAAAACGGTATCAAATCCAGAAAGTTTTATTGAGCGCTTTGATTCAATTTTATTTATTATTTGGACGCTCATCGTATTTACAACGAGCTTAATGGCCTTTGATATTGCTGTGCTGTTACTTAATTTAATTTTTAAGAACACTAAAAAAATGACAATTATTTTTATTTTGTCTCCAATTATTTCCTTTTTAGCTATGTTGCCGACAAATTATATTTCAGTCAATAAAATAGCAAAATATATGGCATACATAGAGATTGGCTTTTTAGTTTTTGTTACATTTCTTCTTGGGATTATGTTATTAATCAAAGGTGTGAAGACGAATGATTAAAAATAAAGGATTTACTTTTCTATTATTAAGTCCGCTACTTCTTGCTGCTTGCTGGGATAAAGTCGAGGTTGAAGAAAGAGGGTTTGTATCAGGTATTGCAATTGATATGGCAGATAGTTCTAGCAAGATGGATATTGATGAACGCGCTCAACCGCAAATAGAGGGCGAAACGCGATTACAGCAAGATGAAAACTTAATTAATCAAAACCCTGGTGAGGATTATAGTCAAAATAAAAATAGTAAATTTAAATTAACACAGCAACTAATTGTGCCCTCTGGCTTAGTGCAGGGTCAAAATAGCGGTGGTAATACAATGCCGGCCTTTCGGAACTTATCTCAAACTGGCAATACCATTATTGAAATGAATCGAGATATGATTAAACAGGCAGGGCGAATCACAAATGTGACGCATTTAAATGTTGTCCTATTTTCTGAGGCAGTTGCAACAGAAGCGGGTTTGTTTGAGGATTTAATGGATATTTTCCTTCGTGAAAAGGAAATGCTACGTAGTGTAAAAGTTGCAATTACAAAAGATCACGCTGGGGATTACCTATACATTCTCCCCGAAAACGAGAAAATTCCTGGTATGTATATCGCGAAACTATTAGAAAACAAGTCCAACTTGGAAATTGCACAACCAATAACAGTTGGCGATATACAAGCTTTGCTTCTATCAAAAAAAAGTTTTGCCATCCCTATATTAAATATCGTAAATACATCAACAATCAATTATATGGGGCTTTCAATTTACAACGGGAAGAAAAATAAGATTGTTGGTATGTTAACCAGTGATAATGCTAAAGGAGTAAATTTCATAAATTCCAAAGATCAAACGGGTACGTTGAACATTAAATTTAATAATAATGATATTACGTTTGAAATATTAAAAGTTAATAGCAAGATTTCACTAAAAAATAAGGATAAAAATCATTTGAAATTCCATATTACTATCAATGTTAAAGCAGGCATTGCAGAGCAATATGGTTCCCTCGATATCATGGATGAATCGCACTATAAGGAGTTAAAAAAAGCATTGGAAAAGGAGATTACTCAAATGACTACAAATACGGTTTCTATTTTACAAGAGGATGTACAAACAGATTTACTTGGGCTAAATACACATCTTTATAAATATCATTATCCTTTATGGTCAAAAGTCAAAGATGATTGGGAAGACGGTCAGGCTTATTTTATAAAGAGTAATGTAAATATTGATGTAAATGTAACAATCGAAAAGCCAGGAAATATTCTAAAATCGCATTAAGGGGAGGGTATATACAATGTGGAATATTTTTATTGACCACCTTACTAATGTAACAATGATGATATGTACAGCTTTATCCTTTGTAATTCCATTTACCGTTTATAACATCAACAAAATTTTCCACAAGAATACGAATCCTCCATGGAAAAGAAATAATTTGGATTGATGAGTTGTGCTTTCAAAAGCTTTTTGGCCATACTGAAAAAGTCGATTGCTCCTCAATCGACTTTTGGCACTTTCCTATTAACAAGAATGCCAAATGAACCTACATTCTTAGCTTTACATTTTCAATTTGAATTTTGCTATGTGGGATACTCGGAATACTTACCATATCATAACTTAAATCTTGGTCAGGCAATTCATAAGTAATTTGATTCACAAGGAAGTTTAGGCTCACTTTCATAACTTCGATTGTTACCCATTCACCTGCACAGCGATGTCCCCCCAAATAATCGCCTCCACCTTGGGGTATAAATGCAAATGGGCTCTCTTGCCAATTGGTAAAGCGGGAAGGATTGAACACATCAGGGTTATCCCAAATTTTTGGATCATGATTTGTACCATAAAGGTCTAAAAGAGTTAAGGTACCTTCTTCAAATTGATAGCCATTCCAAATAAAATCTTCTTTCACTAAGGCCACGACAAATGAGAAAAATGGATAAAAGCGTCGTACCTCCTGTATAAACATCTCTACATAATTTTCATCGCCAATTTGAAGATTTTCCCTTTCTTCCGGGTAATGATGCACTGCTAAAGCAATGAAATTGATGAAAATAGCAATTGCCACAATCGGTCGTATAATATTGATTACTTCAACAGTAGCAATTTCTATGTCAAGTAGGTTCCCATCTAATTCACGATGCCAGGAGAATCTATATAAGGCCGTATTTTCGGGAGGATTGACTGTTCCTTGACGAACTTCTTCGATGAGTTCTTTCATCCACTTTTCTGCATTATTTCGGGCATTTCTTCCCTTCCAATGCTTTGGTCCAACAGCTCCTGCTGACTCAAACATTGCCCCAAAACAACTTGTCAACTTTTTTATTTCACTTACTTGAACTGGTACACCTGCCCACTCACAGGCTGTCCGGAATAAAATTTCCTTAGTTTCCTCATAAAGAATAGCCTTATCCGTCTCTTCCCACTTTGCTGCTGCTAACCCCCACTGTTTTTTCGTGATGTCAGTTAGTCTAATAAGTGCCTCTGGAGACATGATGGACATAAACATTTCCTTGCGATGTTTGTGAGCTTGTCCATCTAACGCCTGAACACCGTTCTTACCAAACAATGTTTGGATTGTCCGATTTGGTGCTGCATCTTTCCTTTTGAATTTCTTAGGATCATAAAAAAGTTCAGCAGCCTCTTTACCTCCCATACAGATTGCTTTCTTTCCAAGTAATCGGGTTTCGAAAATGTCAGAATTGAAACTGCGACGTTTATTCAAAATATACCTATATCCTTCTCTTATAAGGCTTAAACTATGGTCTATCCCTTCTTCTCGAGGTATTTCACCTGCATTTGACATAGAATCAACTCCATTTTTTTGAGCTAGTTCTATTATTTCTCATCCATACCTTATTTATTCTAATGATTTGTACTAATGTCCCTTTTAGGTGTAAAGGAACCTCATAATTGTCTATATAACTGAAACCGTCCAATGCGCCGCCTTACTTATCGAACGACTTCATGAAACTTCAATAACGTATTTTAACTGCTGTAATTTTAAATTTTTGCTGATTTATTTGAATATAATATGAAACCAAAGTAATTAGGGGGTTGGTGTAGTGAGCGAAATAGATAAACGAAACAGATTAGGTGAGGAACCATTCACTTATCAAATAATGAAAAATGGAACGGTTACAATCAATTACAGAGGTAAACAGATTAAAGTTGTAAAGGATACGGAGGCTGAGCGTCTTATAGCCAGAATTAAAGCAGTTGAAAATAATATATTAGAAGTACAGTTACTGTTAGCGAAAATTACGGGTAACTTTAAACGTGGAAACGAGAAACTCGGTAAGAATAAGAGGAAATAAGTTAATCTTAATTTTCTATAGAATAACGGGGTGCTCACCTTGCTTCATCCATAAATAAAAAGCAGATGGCAATTAGATGTGTGATACCCACACATCTAAACCGTCTCTTTTTACTTCACTATTAGACTAACTTCAATCAAGCGACCGCTTCACAATGTGATGAGTGCTGAGCTTGGAGTAAAAGCTCAGCTTTCATCAAGAAGGTTAATCCAAATGCTACCACCGCTTACCGTAACATAGTAGTTTATTTCGGTACCTTCATCACTTTCAAAGCGGATGGAAGTATCGCCATCATGCTTTGCAGTCAGCGTGACATGGTTTCCGTCTGTAATCTCCACAACGACAACGGACTCATCCTCCAGCGAGTAATTCCAACTTCCCTCGTCAAGTAATATTTCCTTTGACTTGTCTATTCCAGTGAAGGAAACAAATGCAATAACAACTGCAACTATAACAGTAAGAGCCGCGATGCGATGCTTTTTCTTATCCAGCAAAACAAAAACAAAGAAAACGGCCAGAGCAATGCAAAATATAGCGCTGAGCAAATGATTGGGAAAATTTGCCGTTGCAGCTCTGAAATAACGGACGCTAGCAGCAGAAAGATAACCTGTTGCCACGGATAAAACTACAACGCTGAGCCAGTTTTTCTTTTTAAGTTGGAATGCAATCACGGCACCTGGCAAGGTCAGAAGTGTGATTTTAAACCAGTAATCATAATAGCGGAATATGTCCCAACCGTATCCGTAAAACGGAACCTCAATCAGATATATGAGGGGCTGGCTGACAAGGAAGAACACGAAACATTTAAGCGCGGCTTCCCACCACTTTTTACAGTTAACAACAATGAATACGGCAAAAAGAATCCAGCAGTCCACATAAATGGCGATGTCCTGAAATGAGGTATCTTTCAAAAACGACACCTGATTGATAAGCGCAGTATATACTGCTGTAATAATAGCCAAAAGAATAACCCTCGGCCAGGTCATATTAAATTCCCCAAAATATTTTTTAACTTTTTCCACGTTTTCTCCTCTAAATAAAACCTTATTCGAAAGTAATCCCAATAGGCTTATGTTTTTCTATGATTTATTTAACCCGACAAATCCTAATTTGTCTATTTTATTCTACCATTCGGGCAACTCATTAAACATAGTACTGATTGTTGGTTATCTTATCTTATCCTATCCATAATTTTTCCGAGTAACTTCTTTAGTTTTGTTAAACTTAATTGTAAAATAAACACAAAGAGTTATACCAATAAATGCCAACATAGAACACATCATGCCCTAACTCTTCCTAATACTGAAAACAGAAAATACAGGAGGTAAAAATGCGCAATTTTATTATTAAAAATGGAACAATTATTGATGTTGAAAATGGCGGTTCTTATGTAGGCTCAATTGAAGTAGAGAGAAATATGGTAAAAAGAATATTTAAAAGTGATGACGTGTTACCACAAGGTGTAGATATAGTTGATGCTGAAGGTAAATATATTATCCCAGGTCTAATCGATATGCATTGTCATATCAATGAGCGATTTGCTCCCCATTTCGTTGCATCAGGGGTTACGACTGTGCGAAATACTGCCGGTAATGTCCTTTTACTAAAAAACTTAATTGAGAAACCTGACGATGCACCAACACCACGAGTATACGCATCAGATAGAATGATTGACGGAACACCTGGTCAATGGGGTCCAACTAGCTATGGGGCTCTCGTAACCGACGATCCGGAAGAGGCCAGAAAAGAAGTTCGTAGACAAGTAGAAGTGGGCGCAAAGTTTGTTAAATTGTATGGATGGATCAAAAGAGAGGTTATGGCAGCAGCTGTAGATGAGGCGAAGAAGTACAACTTGGAAGTTGCTATTGATTTGGTGAATTCAAAAGAATTAACTGCTTTAGATGCAGCTGAGCTAGGGGTTGATTGGATTGAACATGCATCCGGTTTTGCACAAGAGATGTATAAAGGGTGGAATCTATTTGTAGACCAAGAGGAATGGAGTCATATCGATTGGGTAAACCCAGATCAAGAAAAAATAAAGGAACTTTGTGAGAAAATGTTGGGTTACAATGTAAAACTATGTCCAACAATGGTTATTTACGATCAATCTATCAATTATCCTGAATTTTGGTCTCCTAAAAATATTGTCATAGAATCCGCTTCAAATATAGATTACATTATGCAATATTGGAATCAACAAGTGGAACATGTAGACTCAATAAAAAAATATAATGCTAAAACACAAAACTTACAGAAAGCCATAGCTAAAATTTACTATGATATGGGTGGAACAGTAGTTGCTGGAACGGATACGCCTGGCTTATTATATACTTACCCAGGTATGGTTTTACACCGTGAACTCGAAATATTTGTGGAGATTGGCTTTACTGAATTGGAAGCTTTACAAGCAGCGACAGTAAATGCGGCAAAATCTATTAATCTGGATGGGATTGGTGTAATTAGAGAAGGAGCTATTGCTGATTTAGTTATTTTAAACGACAATCCATTAGAGAACATTAAACATACACAAGAGATCCATACGATTGTAAAAGGCGGTAAAGCTTATACACAAGAGGAAATACTAAGCCATGTTCCAAATGAAGAAGAAGTGGAGAAATCAATGGCTAAATTCACAGAACAGTGGGAATCATTAGGAGAATTAAAAATTTAGTGAGATTAACCCTAAAGTAAAACTGACTCATATAGGC
>JAGHSJ010000300.1 GCA_018065935.1 Candidatus Kurthia equi | reverse complement strand
AACCAAGATTAATGAGCTGGTCGATGAATTATTAGGGAAGACGCCCAAGCGATAGAAAGATATCGGACTGAAAATTTGTGTAATAAGTATACAAATAAGAGCCTCCTTCGGGAGGTTTCTTTTTATCCCGATAATTAGTATCTTGTCCTGAATGCAGAGGGATTTGATATGAAAAAATTGATGTTTTTAGCTTTAGCTGTTTGTTTGGTGGGGTGTTCTGAGAATAAGAACCAGACTGAAGCTGAGTTTCTGAGTGAATTAAAACAAAAAGAAGTTGAAATGAAAAAAACATGGGATGTGGTTGTTAGTAAGGATGAAATGAGAGGTACTGAATTAAAATGGTTAGCCGTTAGATCTGCAAACTACGCTGGGTTGGAGTTTCCTTATGATGGTAAAAATCAACTTCAACTGGATGTTTTGGATTCAAAAACAAATTCACCTAGAATTTTTTTGACAATCGATAAAGGTCAATATGATTGTGAAAGCTACGGTTGCTCCGCATACGTTAAGTTTGGAAATGCTCCTGTCCAGAGTATAACTTTTGTGCCACACAACACATCTGGCGGTGATGGAACTATTCTCACACTAAAAGGTGGTAGTGAAGCATTCATGAGTAATATCAGAAACTTTAAAAAAATCACGATAGAGCTACCATTTTACAGACAAGGAACTCGACAATTTATATTTGATACAACTGGTTTTAATGAAGCTGAAGCTAAAATTTAAAACATAGTAAACATTTACCCTAAACCGCCACTAGGCGGTTTTTTTACACCCAAAATTCCGCGCCTTTAGGCGCTTTTTTATTGCCTAAAGGAAAGTCATATGTCTACGAAGCTTGGTACGCTCACTTTAGATCTAGTTGCTCGCATTGGCAGTTTTACTCAGGGCATGCGTGATGCATCGGCATCGGCTGAGCGTGAAATGGGTCGAGCTGGCAATAGTGTAAATACAATGGATGGCTTGCTTAAAAAGCTAGCTGCTACAGCGGGCGCAGTTTTTTCAGTTAGTCAAATCGCAAACTATGCTGACAGCTACTCAGGCATGGTGAATAAATTAAAGCTTGTCACTCAGACTCAAGGTGAGCTTAGTGAGGCGATGAATAGTACTTATAAAATCGCTCAAGCAACCGCATCGGATTGGGAATCTGTAATTACTGTTTATACAAAGTTTCAAAAGATTTCTGAAAAACTCGGCTTATCTCAGGAAGATGTTTCTCGTATTACTGAAACTGTCACAAAAGCTGTATCCATGTCTGGCGCAACCGCTGATGAAGCACAGCGTGCGTTAATGCAATTTGGTCAAGCACTAAATACAGGGGCACTTAAAGGTCAGGATTTAAACTCTATCTTATCTCAAACACCCGGTTTAACTGATGCAATTGCAGAAGGTATGGGTGTTGCATCGGGTAGTTTGAAAGAGCTTGGTGCTGCGGGTAAATTAACAAATGAGATGGTGATTTCATCACTTCAAAAAGTTGCTTCATCTGTCGATGATAAGTACGCAGAAACAGCAACGCTGATCTCATCTTCATTTGATTTGGTAAAAAATAGCGCCAAAAAAATGATTGGTGAGTTTGATGCTGCGAATGGGGTTTCTGCAAAATTTGTAGCAGGAATGACTGGTATTGCGGAAAACTTAGAAAG
>JAGHSJ010000002.1 GCA_018065935.1 Candidatus Kurthia equi | reverse complement strand
GTCACATGCTATTAATTTTTTGGTTTTTTTTAGTGGATTAGTAAAACTTTATTCAATAATAAACTTGGTTTTTTGAACGTTGTAATCAGTAAATTTATAAATATAGACTGACAAAACTGACATAACGAGGTTTTGTCAGTTTTGTCAGTCTAGTTTTTAAGATTATTCAAAAAATTTTGGGATTAATTATATAAAGTTGTGTCGGTCTACCACCTTTACCTGTAGTTGGTATTTCTTCAACAGATAACCAATTTTTATCTATTAATAACTCGAGAGCATTTTCAACGGATTCAATGTCCGTGAGTGATTTCCAATTTTTACGGTGAATATCTCGAGCTTTAAAGCCATTTAAGTACCATCCATGCTGTTCATTTAATTGTTTTAATTTTTTTCCAAGTACAGATGCTTTGGTATATACGGCGTTCAAGATTAAGCCATAAACTCTCCTTGCATGGGATTCTAAGTATTCACACCACTCTATAGCCATCTCGGCAGACTGTAGACTTATATCACCTACTGAACCAAATTTGATTCCATCAATAATATGGAAGATCAAAGCCAATGAAGCCATTAATTTTGGATATTTCTGCAGATGTTGAACGATAATCGAATGTTCTTCATTCTCAATCTTTTCCTTATGCAATTTTGTTGTCCAATTTACAAAAAGCGTTTGAGCAGACTCTGAAAATCGGTAATAAGGCCTCGAGTTAAAATCATCTATTGGATGTGCACCCATTTTTATTAATGATTCTGCAGTTAGTTCATCTACCTGTTTAAAATAATCAAAGACTTCTTTCCTTGCTTCTTTGTTAGGTAATTGATCTTTATATTTCCATTCAGTGGCATCAGGATAGACCAGCATTTGGAAACGTTGAAATAGTCCATCATTTCCCATTCCTTTAATACTTGGCTCTAGATATGCAATTAATTTATCTGGTTGAATACCGCCTAAAACACTTAAACAATGATTTTCAATATATCCTGAACCTCGCATAATACGATCAAATTGGTAAGGCTTATTACCATTAAAAGCTTCTAGAAAAAATGCTCTTGCGGAAGCATCGTTATCTATAGTTTCAAGCCATCCTGTAAGCTCATCACGTAGTACCAAAATTCCATTTGGATTAAGTTTCTCAATTTCTGCAAGAGCTTCGGGAGTAGAATCATTGGTGCTATATCGTTTTAGGATTGGTACAGATTCCGAATTATCTGAAAGTTTTAGAAGCTCTTCAGCAATTTGTTGTTGTTTATTTTCATCTGTTTTTTTGCTTGCATCTTTGAGCTTAGCTTTTAACGCCGTTTTATCAGCATCTTGAATAAGTAATTTCACTTCATGTTTTTTGAGTGCGTCATCATATTTAGTTCGAGCATTAATAACTAATTGATCAAGAGGATATGTGCCAGCATCAAAAGCGGGAGATTTCTTACTACTGGGAGGAGATACAATACCACCCCAAAGATTGGGGATAATTGTCCAATCATCATAGGCTTTTGGTTTTATTCCAACTCTTGCTCCAATTAATGAAGCAAATGATGTAAGTAAACAGACTGCTACCATATCGGGTGACATATTATCTGCACGTTCAGCTTCATCAAAAATATAATTTGCGAACTCTGCAGGAAGCATATCTCTAGTAAGTTTTTTAACTGAAAGCAATTCTGTTGTGATGGTTTGTGGCTGTTTCCATTGGTTTAGCTTAACTTGTTTTAAAAGATAATTAACTTCCTTATTAACTTCATAAGGGTCTGAATATTGGGTAACAGGTTCACTGATGCCAATTACAATCACATCATCAATATTTCTAAGTTTCCTTTTTACGTCATTTACCTCATGAATTGGGCATACGGCGCAAAGTTTGTGATTAGTCTTTGCAAAATCCTCAACCACAGCTGAATTGAAAGCTTGTGTAAACATTACCGGATGATTTGAGTGCGACAATGCAAACAGAGTACACATATCATCTGCTAGAAAGACCAGACTGCTATCTTTCTCTATATTTAAGATGAGATTCCCTTCACCTATATGAATATCAGCTTCACCTCTGATAGGTGATAAAAATAAAATTCCTCTGATTTTATTTTTATCAAATAATGGAAATGCCATGCGTCCCTTAACCTTAGTTTGATCGGGTAGGTTTTCTTCCGCTATATATAACGTAACATTAGGATTACCAAATTCTATGATGGAGGGGTGGGAAGTACGCTCAATATCTACTTTATTGGTCGTTTTACAGCAATTCTCTAAGAAATTGATTGGATTAGGGTTAAGGCATACGCCTTGACCCTGTTTTAATTCATTCATCCAATCAAAAGTGTATGTACCTTTAATTATCTGATTCATTATCTAGTCCATTAAAAAAATCTGGTTGAAGGTATGAAGAAAGATGACAAATTACTTGTTCCAATATCTTCTTTTCATTTTTCCAATTCGCCAAATTTCGGCCAGATCCACTCGCTATTTTTTTACATTGTGAGTATTTTAATAAAATCTTTTCGAGTTGCTTGTAATGGTTATTTAGCTTTTGATCCATCATATTAAAAGCTTCAATATATTCAATTTTGAATAAAGAAGCCTTTTTTCCTGTGAAGCTCATAATAAGAAAAACAAAACCATCTTTGGTGATTTCATAGTATTTTGATTTTCGTTTAACTGTACCTACCTGAATTAATTCCTCGTTAGCAATAAAATTGGCTGACGTGAAACTAGGTGAGGACTCAAGTTGATTAATTTTAAATAAAACATAGCTATGACGTTTATCAAAATATTGAGCTACTAATTTGCTTGTGGTAATGGATTTTCCATCTTTTATCATGACTAATTTCTGTTTATTCATGATTAAGCCTCCATGCCTTTAGATTTCATCCAAGCCTCAATATCAGATGAACGCCAGACACTTACATTTGGACTTAATTTAATTGGGGGAGGGAAGTCACCATTTTTCACCCATTGCCAAATAGTTTTGTCTGATACTGCTATCAGACCTCTTGACGCTGGTCGTGCATTAATATTTTTAGTTTTTCCTTTGTTAATACCACTTTTATAAGTATGGGTTGAAGCTTCTTTTGCAGAATAGCTTGCTAGTTGTTTAATACGAAGTAGTTCATCAATTTGCGGTTTTGAAGTCATTTATCTATCCATTAGTTTCAATGTATGAACAAAAGCTATTGCAGTGGAGTGCATTAGCTTGATAGACGTATGAAATCAGATAGATATAGGTGTCATGGAAGCATGTCACCCTTAATTAATCATGTCACTATAGGGTGACACCTAGAAATGTCAGGATTAATAAATTTAAAGTACTTAATCTTTTCCTGTTTCTTTAAAGCTTTTCCAATCATCTGTTTTTAATCTAAGTGGAGTGGTAATCGAGCTTATTCTTTGGATTAGTCTTTCATTTTGAGGGATTGCTCTTTTTTTAATAAAACGTTTGACTTGTTCTGTGTGGGATAAATATATTTTTCTTTCAGGGTTATATATATGATTCCAAATTTGATGAGCTAAAGCTAATTCTATAGGATAATTTTCATTCTCCTTATCTAAAAAAAGTGTAATAC
>JAGHSJ010000305.1 GCA_018065935.1 Candidatus Kurthia equi | reverse complement strand
AGTTTAACGAGAATAAAACGAGTAGAAATTTGACATAAGGGGGAATTTTATTGTTTGGAATTTAAAAAAGTATTTCAAAAATAGGTCTTTTTTTCTATTTTAAAAAAATTTCTTTTTTTTAACCTAATTTTAACCTTTGAAAGGTATAACTGTAATTAGTAATCCAAGAAGATTTGGATATACTAAAGGTTTCTCCACTTTTTGCCTTTCTCTTTTTATGTCTAGATAATTGTAGAAAGGCTCTTTTTTACAGTGAATCCGTTTTTCTCATAAATTCTCCTACTTGATTTGCCCTTTACTTTTAATGAGTAAGGGGTCTTTTTATTGATAAGGAAATTATAAATGTATCGTATTGTAGATAACTTTTAAATAAAGTATATTTCACGTCTAGGCTAAAGCCCCAGCCCCTCGAGCTTTTCGACCCCTCCTAAGCTTGTCGGGGCTTAACGGGATGCTTTAGCGCTTTTGTTCAGTAAAAAGCCACGTTTCAATGAAGAAACGTGGCTTGATGACTAAAGTTGATAAAGTTTTGTGTATTTTTGCTGTAAGTAATCTGCAAGATAGTGAGCAGATAATGCTTCACCAGTACCTTCAACAATCAATTCATTTGGTTTTTTTAATGCCCCATGTTGATGAACTTTTTCAGTTAACCACTGTAAAATTGGCGTAAGATTGCCTTGTTCTAATAGCTCGTCGAAGTTTTGGATATCTTGATCCATCGCATGTTTCCATTGTGCGGCATACATGAAGCCAAGCGCATAACTTGGGAAGTAGCCGAAACTTCCGTCACTCCAATGCATATCTTGTAGTACACCCTGAGCATCATTTTCTGGACGAATGCCAAGATATTCCTCATATTTATCATTCCAAACACGTGGTAAGTCCTCTGCTTGTAAGTCACCATTGAAAATTTCACGCTCAATTTCGTAGCGAATCATAATATGTAGTGGGTAGGTTAACTCATCTGCTTCAATACGAATAAATGATGGCTCTGAAAAATTAATAGCTCTTAGAAACTCTTCTACAGGTACTTGCCCAAATTGTTCTGGGGAGTGTTTTTGTAATACAGCAAAGTTATGCTTCCAAAAGTTCTCGTTACGTCCAAGGATGTTTTCGTAAAATAATGATTGTGACTCATGAATACCCATGGATGCTCCAGTAGATAGCGGTAAGCCGTTTAACTTAGGGTCGATGTTTTGTTCATATAAAGCATGACCACATTCGTGAATTGTGCCAAAAATAGCTGAGCGGAAGTCCATTTCATCATATTTTGTTGTAACGCGAATGTCACCGCTATTTAAACCAATCATAAATGGGTGTACCGTTTCATCTAAGCGACCTGCGTCGAAGTCATAACCAAGTTGCGTTAGTAGTTCAAGTGAGGCGGTGTGTTGACCAGCTTTCGGGAAATGCTTAAATAACACCGATGTATCTGGTTTGTTTGGTGAAGCTTGAATCGCTTTTACAAGAGGAACGATTGTTGCTTTCAACTCACCAAATAATCGATCGAGCATATCCGTTGTCATGTTAGGCTCATATTGATCTAATAGCGTGTTGTAAGCCGAGCCGTTTTTGATGCCCAAATAGTGTACAAATTTCTTTTGATACACGATGATTTCTTTAAGGTAAGGAAGGAAAATTTGAAAATCTGATTTTGCCTTTGCTTCTTCCCACGCTGCTTCTGATTTTGCTTTCAAAATGGTATAGGCTTTGTATTCATCTGCAGGAATTTTCTTCGATTCATCATAGGATTTTTTGACTTCTTCATAAAGACGACGCGTTACGTAGTCTAGCTCTTCGTTTTCAAGTTGTGTAAGCATTGCCCCAAGCTCGTCGCTTGTTTGCAGTGCGAATAACTCAGAAGATAATGTGCCAATAACCTCTGCACGCTGCGGTAAACCTTTCTTCGGTGCACCTGTACGCATATCCCAGAATATAACCGCAAGCGCCTCAGAATAATTTTGCATTTTTTTCACATAGTCGATAAATGTTTCTTTCATAAAAACACTCCTTTCTATATGAATTATATGCGAATTAGTATTGTGTGACTAATTTAAAAATTGAAACTTTGAAAGTGAAACTATCGGATTAAAGG
>JAGHSJ010000296.1 GCA_018065935.1 Candidatus Kurthia equi | reverse complement strand
CTATATTATAGTAACTTTTGTGAGATAATTTGGAAAATTTGCTGCTGTATACACCTTCCAAACGTCATCAAACTGATTATCTTTCTTAGTCATTGTTACTATTAATAGAAAAGCTCACTATGCTATTTATCCACATAGTGAGCTTTTCTATCTATTATTAACCTTCTACGTATTCAGCTTGAAGACCTTCTGCTAATGCTACCATTTTCTCCATAATGACATCATCAGAAATAGCGACATAAATTTCACCATCAAACATACGGAATGGAATTTCAACTTCTCCTACTTGCCACATGAAAAAGTCACCTTTCAGAGTCATATGCACACCTTCTTTACTTGAAGCTGTATACGATTCCTTGTACTCAAAATCCGATTGTGTTGCAAAGAATATTTGGCATTCTTTTAAAGTTAATGTAGGCTCACCTTGTTCATTCAGGCGTGTAATTTTAAAACGCTTATTCATCAAAAAACTCCTTCAACAATTTACTTCACTTCATTATAATCTCTTCTTTTTAGGAAGGCAAAGTACTTTTATCTTGTCTATATTTCTTAGCCCAGGCTTGGGCATCTGTTAGTATAATTCCTTGCTCCTTTGCATCGTTTAAAAATTGACTGAGTGCTTGTAGCATAAAATGTGGCGCCTCCTCATTTGCGCCAAAATTCTTTCCACAATCATGTAGAACATAAATTCGTCCGTCTGCCACATGATGATGTAAATTCTGTAACAAGGAATTTTGTGCTGTTTTACTTCGCCAATCCCCAAACATGCCACTCCATGTCATCAAGTAATATTCTTTCGCTATCCATGCAGTGGAGGCGTTAAAATGCCCATATGGTGGTCGATAAAATAAAACCGGTTCGCCAATCATATGCTGTAAAATTTCTTGGCTTTTTTGCAGCTGCTTTTTTAATTGGAAGGGGCTTAATAGAAAACTGGATGTATGTGTATGGTGATGAATCCCAATAACATGCCCTTCTCGATGCATTCTTTGAATGAATTCTGGATGTTGCGCTGCTTTTTGAGCTACTACATAAAACATGGCTTTGATTTTGTACTTATTTAATAGATCAAGCAACTCTCCTGTATAGGCAGGGTTCGGTCCATCATCAAATGTTAATAAAACACCCGCTTCATTCGTTTTTTTTATTACATGTTTTGAAATTTTTTGCATAATAAACGTGGGAATAATATTATATAGAAAAAAGCCACCTGCAAGTGTCGCTCCTATTTTTTTCATTTTTTCACTCCTAATCTATTTCCTCTTTACTCGGTGTAAGCTTCTTCGTTGAACGACAAGTAGGATAATCTAAACAGCCGTAAAAAGTAGTGTATCTCTCACGCTTAATGACCATCTCTTTTCTGCATACTGGGCAAATTTCTACTACTGCTTGCTCTTTTTCAGTAAATTGACCCCACTTTAAAAAAACCTTTAAATTCCATTTAAATAAAATAATACCACAAAAACTTCTTTTCATTATTAAATTATCAAAGACCTACTTCATTATATTTACTAGAT
>JAGHSJ010000306.1 GCA_018065935.1 Candidatus Kurthia equi | reverse complement strand
CTTACAAGTAAAGAAACTTAACAT
The DNA here is from genome assembly GCA_018065935.1 of Candidatus Kurthia equi. Lineage (GTDB taxonomy): Bacteria > Bacillota > Bacilli > Bacillales_A > Planococcaceae > Kurthia > Kurthia equi. The sequence goes on along the minus strand of JAGHSJ010000306.1, from coordinate 4,260 downwards.
AACCACCTTTCTGCTTATTGATTTGGTGTTGTTTTCAAGACATACCATTGGCTGACATTTTAATTTTATCACTTCTATAAAGACTTTTCTTAATGAATTCTTAATGAAAATAGCCTGCTTCAAGAGGTGTTTCATAAATTTCCATTTGACAATTATTTGGTCCAGAAAAAATAAAAAGAGTGTAGCCATCATCAGCTACACTCAAAATAAAATATTTTATTTACTACTCTGCACCTTATAAATTTTACTATCGAGTTGCTTATTAAGTGCTTGTTGGATAAAGTTTGTTGCTTCGTATAACTTATCTTCATCAATATTTGTCTCGATTTTGAGTCGATGAAGGAAGTTGACAAGGTCATTGGTAGAGATGTTACCGCTTGCTCCAGGAGCGTAAGGGCAACCTCCTAATCCGCCTATTGAGCTATCAAATTTTGTCACACCCATTTCCAACGCTGCATAAATATTGGCTAATGCACGCCCATACGTATCATGAAAATGAAGTGCAAACAGTTTAGGGTCATAGTTGTTAAATAGCTCTGACAAGATTCCCTTCACTTGTACTGGATCTGCAACACCAATTGTGTCACCAAGTGAAATTTCCTTCACGCCCATTTCAATATAAGCGTCGATGATTTCTTTAATCTTTTCGATGCTTATATCATCACCAAATGGACTTCCAAATACAGTTGAAATATATCCTCTGAGTGGGATTCCTTCATTAGTAGCAATTTCTGCGACGGTTTTCAAATTTTCAATTGACTCGGCAATCGTAGCATTTAAATTGCTTTTATTATGTTCTTCTGAAGATGAAATAAATAGAGCAATTTCATCAACACCTTGTTTAACTGCGCCTTCTACACCTTTTAGATTTGGTACAAGTGCAGCATAAATGATACTTTCATTGCGTGTGATCTGTTCTAAAACTTCATTATGATCTGCTAGAGCAGGAATCCACTTTGGACTGACGAATGAAGTTGCTTCAATATAATTCAATCCTGTTTTGCTCAATAAATTGATCCATTGAACTTTTACATCTGTCGGGATAATTACCTTTTCATTTTGTAGTCCATCTCGCGGACCAACCTCTCTAATTTCAACAAATTTCGGTAGTACCATATGTGCTACACATCCTTACATTAAATTCCGAATAATTTTAGCATAATCCAGCTAGAAGCATAGAATACCATGAATTGTACGCCAGCACCAACACCTAAAATACGGTTCAGTAGTCCCCCTACAGTAGCAACAGTAAATGTTAATACAACACCTAATAATTGTGCTTCATTATAAGCAAGTAGGAAGGCAAGACCAATAAACATAGCAACGATTGCTTCTTGGCTAATATATTTTAATACTAAAACTGAAGCTTTACGTGCATAGTTCATCGAAAATGGATAAGCAATTAATGCACTAATACCTAGTCCAATTAAACCGAATATAAAGAAGTCCCATGTCGACAACATTGTATGTAAGTTATTGATTGGATCAACACTAAATACAGGTGGCGCATTAAACAGTGGTGAAGCAGGACCGAGTGCAACAGGGCTTAAAGGAATACCGAATGCAATTAATGGAATGATTACTTCTGCGATATAAGTAGATTCAGTAACACCATTCATAACGGTTAAGCTAGTTGTAGACTTTTTGTAAGCACCTTTTGTTCTAGAGCCGACAATTTCACCCATTAAAGATGTCATACCTACCGGGCTGAATACAAACGTTAAAGATGAGATAAATGTTGTGATAGCTGTAAAGATAGATTGTTCTTTTGATAGAATTTTGAATGGATTAGGGAAAAAGCCCTTCCATGCTTTTGTTTCGGGTGCAAGATTATATTCATTCGGTTTATTTCTGATTAACTCATGTTTAGCAATAGGCGAAGTAGCCATTAAAATATTACTAAACATTGGACCGATTGCAATCCCTAAAAAGAATGTGATAGATAAGTGTTTTTCAAGTAATGAAAAGCTCATAAAATCTAAAGATTTGATGAAAAATGCAAAAGGAATAATGATTAAAAGACTTGCCCATTTCCCTTTAGAGAAGAATGCGATTAAAATGGCAGCAAGTGTGAAAATAATACCTGATGATGATTTAAAGAAATCTGCAAACTGTCCTAAAAAGCTTCCTAAAAGAATTGATGTCGGTAAAGCGATAAATGCACCAAGAATACCACCAGAAATCATTTTTCGTAGGGCAACATGAGGCATTCCCATGCGACGTAATGTGTTAGCATGATCGATTAATGGTACAGCAGTCGTATCTCCAGGAATACCTAAAAGTGCTGTTGGAATAGCATGTGTTAAATGTTTTGCTAGTACGGCTGCCATGAAGAAGGCAAATACACCTTCAGGAGGAGCACCTAATAAAATGACTAGTAATGTAATAGGCACCATGATTGCTGTTTCATCTGTACCCGAGATAAGGCCGATAATAGTGAAAATGATAGCTCCCAATAGCGCAAAGAGCAGGGCTACTAAATAAATACTCATTTCTTATCTGCTCCTTTCATGCTTTCTATGTTTGCTAGTACACCTAATTCTTCAAGTTCTTTTCTCGTTACAGCATCTTCCTGAATTAAGCGAATCTCTTCATCGATATCTAATTTTAAATCTTCATAAGCTTCTCTCATTGAAGTAGCGGATGATTGATCATCTAGAAGTATTCGTTTTGGTCTGAATAGCGTTGTATTAATTGCGACAATAATTAATATAGCAGCAATACCTGTTAGCAGAGAATAAGAGTTGACCATATTCGCCTCAGCAAATTTAGGGAATAGCCATTGCCCAAACTCATAACCTAAAAGGCTAGCAGTGACACTTAAAATAATCGAAATAATAAGTTGATTACTAGAAACTGTATCACCAAGAATTTCAATGAATTTTTTTTCTTTAGGTTCATTGTTTTTATTACTTTGCGAATGCGCCATTTTATTCACCTCTTAAAGCGTTCGTAATTTCTAAAATACGATCGTAGCGGAAGTCTTTTTCTTCTACAGCTTGTTGAACAACCTGGTCTATTAATTCAGCTGTTGCACCAGCCATTACAGCAAGATTTTTTGCGTGAAGACGCATATGTCCTGATTGAATACCTTCAGCAGATAGTGCACGTAAGCTTGCTAAGTTTTCAACTAGGCCAACAGCAGCAATGTTACTTGCAAGTTCTTCAGCTGTTTGTACACCCATAATTTTTAATGCTGTTTTTGCTACAGGATGTGTCTTTGTTGCACCACCGATAATTCCTACAGCCATTGGTAGTTCTAATGTCCCTACAAGATTACCCGCTTTATTAATTTCCCATGTTGTTAGGGAACGATATCTACCAGATTGCGAAGCATATGCGTGGGCACCAGCTTCAACAGCGCGTGTATCGTTACCTGAAGCTAATACAGCTGCCGTAATACCATTCATGACACCTTTATTATGTGTAGCTGCACGATATGGATCAGCATCTGCAAATTCATATGCACTCACGATATTTTTAGCGACCTCAATACCGCCTAACATTTCAACTGAAAATTCGCCACGAGCTCTTATAATACGTTTATCTGCAAGGTTCGAAATAATTCGTAGTACTACTTTTCCATCTGTAATACGCTCGATTAATGGAGAAACTGATTCTGCCATCGTGTTAACAGCATTTGCCCCCATAGCGTCTTTTGTATCAACGATTAAATGTATAACGACCATTGTTTCTTTAGCCGTTTCGATAAGATGCACTTCGATATCTTTAACACCCCCACCTAAGCGGACTAAAGTTGGATCTTTTTCATTGCAATGTTCTATAATTTCATTTTTATGTTCGAAAATTTTAGCTCTAGCTGCGTGAGGATCTTCAATATTTAAAATTTGGATTTGACCGCGCATGACAGTCCCTGAGCTTGAAGTAAAAATCCCTCCCAAATCATAAGCCGCACGCGCAGCATTACTAGCAGCAGCAATAACGGATGGTTCTTCTGTAGCCATTGGAATAAATACGTCTTTACCATTTACTTTGAAGTTTGCTGCTACACCTAATGGAATAGAAATTTGTCCGATAACATTTTCTACCATAGAATTGGCAAGTTCTATAGAAATACCGCTTCCTAAAGAAGCTATTTCCTCTGTTGATAAGTTTGATTTTTCTGCAATAAGTTGTAAGCGCTCCTCAACTGATAGTAGATAGAAGCCTTTAACACGTGATGTCATTTGTATTCCCCCATTAAATTCAAAAAGTGTAATTCAATTCAACTTAGTTGAATAGTATTACACTAATATAAAG
>JAGHSJ010000183.1 GCA_018065935.1 Candidatus Kurthia equi | reverse complement strand
GATTAGGATAGAAATTTTTAGGTTGATATAAACCTAAATTAAATTCTAATGGATTACCATATTCATCCTGGTTAGATATATGAACATCGGTATATTCTCCTATAACAGCTACTACATCTTTACATTTCTCGTTGCTACATTTTAACATTCCTGAAAATGCATATATCACTCCATTTGGATGATTATACTTTTCATTAAACTTACCTTCATTCGTAATGTGTTTGATAGGAGTATTCTGACCTATTAAAATACCCGTATTACAATATGGACAAGGATATCTATTTATATTTTGAAAAGATTTATTTTTCCACAATTCTCTGTTTATCATCTGTGTTAATATGTTAAGTTTATTTAAAAGGTCAAATAAGCTGATGCCTATTTGACCTTTATATATGCTAGTTAATTTTTAAAAATCATTGGTAAATGACATATCTAAAAGATATGCGTATTTTTTGTATTCTTTCCAACGTGTGGTGTTTGGTATAGGTGTTTCAAGAATTAATTCTATCATTTGTTTTCTATACTTCGTACCTGCATCGCTGGCTAATTGGAATGTATGTTTTTTGGAACGATTTCTTAACTCTTCATCTGATGAATCGAAGTTATACGATAGTGTATCACTTATGATTTGATCATCTGAAGCTTTTAAGTACGCTTTGATTTGTATTGGCAACACTTTATCTGAAACTGGTTCGTTTTGAATAAACTCTACCGGTAATAGATTCGTGGTTACTTTACTGATGGATTGAATGGTATCGATTTCTACTTGGCGCGTATCGTTTTCTCTTGTTTTTGTAATTTCTAAGCAAGGCACAATAATTTCTTGTAACGATGCCCCTCCGTGAACAAATTGGCTTCCGGCACCTTTGACACGGAAACGATTGATTCCTTTTGAAATGATTACTTCTATATCTGATTGAATATTTAAATCGGTTGCTTTAAACTTCATTGCATCATCATCCGTTAGTAAATTTTTACCTAAAACAAAACGTCTGTTTACTTTTGTTGTATCGCCACTGAATGTTCCTTTTTCAAAATCATTTTCGTTGACTTTTGAACTTTGGAATAAGAATCCGTGATCGGCTGTAATTAAAATTTTCGTTGCATTTGCCGATGTTAAATCTTTGACCAATTTTACTAAGTAATCAATTTCGCTATTTACTGCTTCGAAAACTTTAGATTCGGTCATTTTATCATCACCTGCTTTATCTATTTGGTTATGGTATAGATATATGATGTCGTGATTTTTGATTTCAGCTGTACGTTCAGTTTTATTTAATGCTTTAAAATCTTCGGCAAGCATTGCTTTTGCACGTTTCCCTGTATTTTGTAACAATATCTTTGTTCGGTTCTCTGTCCCTTGTGATGAAATACCATCTACAACAATGGCATCTGAATCCTCTTTAAACGCCAATTGATTGTGCGGTAATAAGGAAGCCATTCCTAATTGTGTGTACGAAGGAATTGCTGCTACCATTGGTTCTAGTTTAGCAATGAAACGATTTTCTTTTGCAATTTCTACCGCTAATTCTTTTCCACATTCGTAGCGTAATGCATCCGAAATGATGACAAATACTTTTTGTTTCTGAAGAATTGGATCTACTCGTTGTGCAAAGAATTGATTTTGCATTAATAGTTTATCAAAACTCCATTGGGTAACCTTATTTAATTCTTTTTGGAATTTATTTGCGTATTTGAATAACCAATCGTTGATGTAAACATTTTCTACCTTTTCAATTAAATGATTGATTACCCCTGCATTGTTCGAGTTACGGTAATGGTAATAGAATTTACGGTATTTAAAATCAATCGAATATCCCAATTTGGCGTAAAAATTAATTCCTTCTTCTACCGAATTGTACTCTACATTTAGATTAGCTACAGTTTGTATTAATTCGAATGCATTTTCTAATGCGCGGTACACATCTTTGTAGTATTTGAACCAGAATTTATTCTCTCTGTTTTTAATGATGTTGTAAAATCTATCCGATGAAATGGTATTGTCGATGATTTCGTTTACCAATTCGAAAATGATTTTTTGTTCGGTTAATTCGAATAATTCCCCTTGTAATACTTCATCAACGGTAGCTTTTTCTAACAACGATTTTACACTTAGAATCTCTTCGATTTCTTTTGCCATTTTGATGTAAGAATCGCTCATCGTTAATGAATCTCTCCACTTGGCTAAAATTAACCTTGAATCTGGATGTAACTCTGATTTTTGCGTTAATGGGAAATTCTTATCAAATACATCAATAATGAATTCGAAAATACTTTCGTTGTCTTTGTTGTAGTTGTACTTGTCTTTGATTTCTGTCCACAGAAAATCTAACAAATTGTATTTACTTAAATCGTTGTTTAACTTCTCTAAATTGGTAAAATACGCATTAGCATAGTACTGAATA
>JAGHSJ010000229.1 GCA_018065935.1 Candidatus Kurthia equi | reverse complement strand
AGTCAGTTTTATTGGCGGAATATATCAAAGCAGTTTAAAAAAAAGCCGACTTGTTTCCAGGCCGGCTTTTTGCTGTTTTTTGAGTTTTCTATTTTAGTATAATCAATTGATATTAAAAGATTATTACAATCGCGTTTCGTATAACCGCCATTATGTTAAATAAGTGATTTCATAAATTAAAGATTTGGAAATCGAATCTTTGTTTCAGCCTGTCTAATTTCATTACTAGTAAAAGAAATAGTTGTTCCTAATGAGTAAGCATAGATCCCTTGGATAGAATCATTAGATGATTCATATGAAATATAAAATCCATTATCAACTCGATCTATCCACTCAAAATTATTTTTATGTTTTTCAAAAAGATAATCACTTAATTTCTTTTTTACTTCTACATCATCTATATCAATTTCATAAGCAATAGAATGAAGTTTACCTTGCCACTCTTGAAGAGAAATAAATCCTACTGGTGTTTTTAATCTGTACCAGTTTGATTCTTTAATGAAATTTACTCCTGAGGTCTTTGGTTCTAAGCTGAAGTTAGTTTGAATATCTGAAAAATTAGAACCAATTTCAAATATAAAGGGCTCTAGTACCTTATTTGCGTTCAATGTATTGGTCTCTGCATGTGATAAATTATTGATAGAAGTTGAAACTAAAGCGACAACTAGCATTAAAGCTTTGAACATAATTAATTTTTAAAATTAAGATTCCCTAAAATTAACATAATACACCTTATACGAAATGCTTTAATTTATCCCTTCTAAATCATTATCTTACTTCGAGCCGTTCCAGCATTCAGCGCCCTGGAACGGCTTTTTTGTGACTATTGACGTTCCACGCCTATTATTTGATCAATGTTCCACGAGTTTGTTTAGCCGTTCCAAACAATGATCAGTATTTTGACTACACACAAAACCTAGTGACTTATGTAATCTATTGAAATTAAAGTAAAATATAAAAAATTAATGGAAAAATAAATAAGAGAAAATTATATATTCTATTAAAAATCAAATACTTATTATCTTTTTATGAAGTCGCTAGGTTTTGTTTTTATATGATTTTTTCTTACTAAACTTGCCATACATCATACCTATAGCCCTTTTGACTTCAATCAGTATTAACAATGGCCTGCAACACACGTCCAAATAAACCACGTTTTTTAGAGTGTGGCATTGCCACATTTTGCAACGTTGCATGTTGTTGCGTTAATGTGTGGCCTGCTATAGTTTCTTGTTGTGGTAGTGCCACATGATGTGTGACTAAATTATTTAAATATTCTTTATTTTCATCTGTTTGTGGTTTTGAATTTTGCTGTTGCATTGATGTGTCGCATGCTGTGGCTACCTCTTGTGGCATCGCTGTAGTATTTGCGACACTTTTTAATTCAATTAGTGTTTGCATGCGATCAATTTGTTGCATTAAACGCTCTTCACGTTCTTGGTATTTTTTAACTTCACTTTCTAAATGAGAGATAAGCTTTTTTGTAGATTCATCGTTCTCTTGTTTAGGTAATTCTATTTTTTGGGAAGCTTGCTTAGGTTCCCCAAAGCATCGGATAACTTCCGAAAGATCGAATTGACCATCACTGGAACGTGATAAACGCCCATTACGTACAGCTCTGTAAATGGTAGATCTATCAACACCAAATTTTTTAGATACTTCACTTAGCAATAACTTAGCCATTTACTGTGTCCTTTTTATTCGATGGCATGTATCCCACTTTTTTCAGGTGTGGGTATAGTTCTTTAATTCGTTCAGGATCTTTTAACATTTCAGCAATACGCACAGCAAATTGTAGATAGCTTTCCGTACCCTGGGAATACTTGCTCATCTCAGGAAGTTCGGAGAGTTTATTGGCGAATAGGTGACGTTGTTTATCAGTTATCTTTAAGAAAAGATCCATTGAGCTTGGATCACACTTATTTTCTAGTGATTTGGCAGCAGAATTTTTTTGTTTATAGTTAAATGAAAAGCCTGTAATTGATCTACCAGTCTTATGCTGTTCAACTTTGACAGTAATGTCTGTATGTTCATTTACTTGTTTTAATGCAATGTCTAAGACGTATTTTTTAAAGTCATACATCCGCTTGTATTCAGGATCGAGCACACCTATTTTTTGTCTGAAATCATGCATAGTTATAAGTGGTGTTTTTCCTGTACTACGCCATGCAATCAGAATCTCATATAAACGAACAGCATAAGCACTTGTTAAATTGCTAATTTGTTGTATTTCATACTTTGTAAACTGTTCTTCCAGTCTTGTAATCAAAGGCACAATAGCGGGAGAAAAAATAAGTCTAACAACAGCTTCATGGTCAATATACGCAACCTCACTCACCCATCTCGACTTATGATTAATAACATTACCTTTCTCACTAAGACTTTGATAACTGAACTGTCTTGCAAATAAATTATCACAAGCATCTTTTAATGCTTGATAAGCTGTATTTCGATGTACACCGAATTGATTGATATAACTTTCAGCATGAACTGTTAATGGGTCATTAGCATTGATTCCCTTACCTGATTCCCTTGCTTCAATGATAGCTAGGAGGATTAACCGCTGTTCAACTAGATCAAGGTTGTAACTGGCATTAATCAAGGCATTATCTTTAACTATTAGTTCTGTTTTCATAAGACGAGTTATATTTTTAATTCGTTAAGACGAGACTATACTTATCGCTCGTCTTATGCAAGGTAAACCTCGTTTTAATGCAAGGTAAACCTCGTTTTAATGCAAGGTAAACCTCGTTTTAATGCAAGGTAAACCTCGTTTTATAATCTCTAAGAAACTTGTAAATAAAGACTTTCAGGATGTCTAAAAGCATTTAAAAGCTTTAAAAATAATTAAAAGCCCTGGGAGAGAAAAATTGCCCTTTGTTTTCGCTACGCTCAAACTCTATTGAATCTCGCTGTCGCTCGATTCGAGGGGCAATTTTTTGGTTAATATTTTCTTGACTTTTAGAAAAAGCAAAAGCAACTCGGAATTCGCTCCGCTCATAAGTTTTTTTATGTTCGCTTCGCTCCATCTAGGATCAAATTATTCATAAATAATCTTCTTCCTTTGAGAGTTTTCATACTTAAAAATATGTTTTTCAAAGGGGAGATAAGCAAATTTTCATTGTGTCGCTCGTAGACACTCGCTAAAGCGTCCTAGTTTCTCATTTAAGAGCTATTTCCCAAAAGAATGATAATCCCTTAGGTATAAGAAGAATCAGGGCGTATACGGAAGAATATAGCGATTTAGGATTATATTTAATCTAGACCTAATCTAAGACTTATTAAGTAAGCGAGCAATAAATGCTTCCCCACTTGCACGATTTTTAAAGGTGTGTTTAGGTGTCTCAACTTCATCGCTAGAATCAGGTAATTGAGGTGAATCTTCTGAATTACAGGTATCCATATTTGTGCGATGACTTCTCAGATCAGGATTTTTTAATACAGATTTCGTTGAGGTATCTATATCTTCTTGGTTTAACTCTTTTCTATAACGATAAAGATAACTTCTAAAGGTGTTAAAACTTAAATCAAGTTGATGGTTATCTTTGAGATCTAAAATAACATCGGTGTATGGATAGCCTTTCTCCAACATA
>JAGHSJ010000377.1 GCA_018065935.1 Candidatus Kurthia equi | reverse complement strand
TGATTACAGCGATCATCATAGACATAAATAAAATCCTCCTTTACCATTACTTTTAATAGGACTCTTTTTTTAAAGGGAGGTTGCATGAGGAAATTTTAAAGAATATAAAAGAATCCATGTAGAATTACTCTACATGGATTCAAAACGTCAATTGACGAAAAAATTAAATTGAAAAGCCGCTATTGCCGTAAGTTGATCATATTGAAAGTTTTAAACCACCACTTCTAAAAGTGGGTGTTCGCAGAGCCGTTCATGTATGTCCTCTTAGCTAAGAGGCTTGCCAATCCTTACTCAATCTAAAACTCCCTATTACAGCTTAAAGGTTAAAACTTAATACTATTACGTACAACGCAGCCTATACATTTACTATACGACAGAAAGAAGAACTATGCAAGATGCAGCAAGGTTTCCTTTAAAAATAAAACAATTTAAACTTATTAAACTTCTTGTAAAATGCCCTGTGTCAAGTTGATAATATCTTGGCTAATATGATCCGTCATGACGTCTTTTAAAATGGTGTTTTTAAAATAATTTACACTATGAGGCAATGGAATAGTGAGAATATGTTTTAATGCAATTTGATACATTTTTACAAATTCAATATCGGTATTTCCATGTTTTAATTCAGCAAAAGCTTCGTAAAATTGGTCTAGTTTATCGCTTAATTCGAGTAAGATACCTTCAATTGAACGATCTTTTCCTTCCGCCATACGATGCTTAAAAACTTCTTTGAACTCTTGTGGAATTTCTTCTTCAATAAAATGTTCAACCATTTTTTCTTCAACAAGAGCAATCATATTTTTTAATTCAGCCGATGAATGTTTTACGGGTGTCTTAATGTCACCAATAAAAATTTCACCATAGTCATGATTAACTGTTTTTTCATATAATGTTTTCCAATTAATTGTTGCACCATGCATTTCTTCGACAGTTGCAAAGAACATAGCATATTGAGAGACTTTCCACGAATGGGCAGCTACGTTATGTTCCTCAAATTTAAAGCGACCTGGTGCGCGATAAATACGTTCTAAATCATTAAAACTTGTAAAAAAATGATGAATCCCCATTAGGATAATCCCCTCTCTTAGAATATATTCTTACTATCTTAACATATTTCCAAGTATATTGATTTTCAAAAGCTTTACATTCATTATGCATATTGAGAAAATAAAGAAAAATGATAAAAAGAGGGAAAATATGCTCTATTCAACAGTAATTTATATTCATGTTATAAGTGCGATTCTTTCAATTGGGCCATTTTTTGTGTTATTTCCTATTTTAAATAAAATGAAGAAAACAGAAAGTATGGATGCATTCGCTGCGTATGTAAGTGCATTTCAATTGGGGGTAACTGTTGTAAAACATGCTGGACATTTACTTGTAATATTTGGTTTACTCGCGGTTTGGCTTGGGCCATGGCAGTTAATGACACCCTGGGTTTTAACAACTTTAATTATGCTACTTGCATCGGTTGTTTATTTAGCACGTGCATTTAAGCCCACAATAAAAAAATTTGGCATAGAGAAATTTGAAAAAATACAATTCGTGAATAAATTACGTCAAGGCGTAGTAGTATACACATTTTTATTATTAGTCATGCTATGGCTAATGGTCGTAAAGCCAAATTTATGGTGAAATTACCAAACGAAAGGTAAAAAACAAATTTTAAAACACGGAGTAGATTCATTCTACTCCGTGTTTTTTTATGACTATTTTATTTTTAATGAATCTAAAGAAACTTCATTGAAATTTTTTTTCAGTATTACAGCTTCAGGGAATTGAAGATTTGCGGTTACTTCACTTGGTACAACAAAACACTGTAAATTCGCTGCTAAAGCTGATTTAGCGCCATTCACCGAATCTTCAATAGCAAAGCATTCTGTTGCTGGTAATTGCAAAGCATCTAATGCTGCTAAATAAAGTTCTGGGTGCGGTTTTAGATTTTCTACATCATCGGCACAACGAATCTCCTCGAAGAAATGCAGGAGATTATTTTTAATTAAAAAAGGTGTAATCCATTTCTTTTTACTGCCAGAAGCAATGGCTATACGTAAACCTTGATTAGCAAATGTTGAAAGTAATTCAACAACACCAGGACGTGGCTCTAAAAATGCGAGCTGTTCACCAATTAATTTTTCTGCTATTGGAGCTAGTTGTTCACGATCGATTGTTGCGTCTACATTTTTACGTAAATACTCATACAAGAGAATATCTGTCGTACCAATACATAAAGCAAAAATTTCTGTAGGTACTACATGGTTAAATTTTTCTGAAATTAACTTACTATAAATGTCCACCCAAATTTTTTCTGTATCAACAATTGTTCCATCAAAATCAAAAATAACAGCTTGCATTAAAAGCACCCCTTTACAATAAATAAGGAGTTTCTACTATTAAAATTTAAACTCTAGTTGTAAAACATAGATGTAATTAATAGTGAAACTCCTGTGTTTTTAAGTATTATTCGAAAATTAATTGTAAATGCTTCAGTAGACCCTGTTCATTGTTGCTAAACTCAGTTATTTCTGTAGCTTGTTTTTTCACCCAGTCTGGCGCATTGGCCATCGCAACTGAACGTCCAGCCTTCTTAAATAATGGTACATCATTTCCACCATCACCAAAAGCAATAACATCGTAAAATTCTAAACCAACATGGTCTAGAATGGCATTTGCCCCAGTGGCTTTTGTAATTAATGGGCCACTAATATCGATTAAATCTGGAGAAGACAATGCTGCAGTGAAACCTAAATTTTGTTGTAGTTCGTTTAAACGATTCAACCATTTTTGAATAATGTCTGCTTCACTTTTAAAAAACAAGATTTTTTCGACATCTTCTGAATGAATTTCTTCCGTCCAAACGGGATTTAAATAGCCATGATTCGTCAATTCATGTGCACGTTCACGCATAGGAGAGATAGTTGCTGATGTGCGACCATCATGATGGTGAATTTCATGATGAATTTCATACTTCAGCGATTCTTCAATTAATTTAGTCACCGTTGTAGGAAGGATAGAATGTTTAAGTATTTCCACATCATTCACTGATACGCACATGCCATTTGAATTAATCATGCCGTCAATTTGAAAATCTTTAGGAAATGAATAATAAGTTTCATATATTGTACGTCCTGTTGCAACACACACAAGAATTCCTCTAGAACGGAGCTCCTGTAAATAGTCGCCAAGTTCGGGTTCCAATATTTTTTTATTATTTAACGTAGTACCATCTAAATCTAAAACAATCATTTTTGGTTTCATTAAACATCGACTCCCTTATTTTTCACTGTAATTAAGTTTTGCTAGTTCAGGAATAAGCTTAGCAGCAAGTTCAGTGGCTGTTTTTCCTGTTTCTTTATGATTTTCTACAAGTGAAAGAAAAATATAATTTTCTTTTTCTGTATCAAATGCCATAAGGAAGCTGTTTTCTTGTCCTGTTGTACCTTGTGCGGATTTTAATTCAGCTGTCCCTGTTTTCGCAGCTAGTGAAGAACTATTGCTATTTAATAAATGAGCCGTCCCATTTTTATTACTGACAACTTGTAACAAGGCTTTATTTACTTTTTCAACAGCTTCAGTAGATGCGGCTTGAGTTGTTTTAGATTTTTCTTTAAAGATTAAATGAGGGCTAACAATTTTTCCATCATTGGCAAATGCACTATAAGCGACTGCCTGATGAATGGGCGACATTAGAAGCTGTCCTTGTCCATAAGCAGTATCTGCTAATAAGATGTCATTATCGAAAGTTTTATCGCTTGAAATTTGTGCGACATCCATTGAGAAAGGTAAATCATAGGCTTGTTCAAATCCGAATTTAGTAAAGCCAGCACGTAATTTTTTCTCACCTAATTCAAGTCCCTCTTGAGCAAAGAAAATATTATCTGAATAAATAAGTGCTTTTTGATAATCCACTTCCGCATTGTCGGTTACTCGCGTTATTTTATAATTTCCCCATGAACTATCTTTTTGCCATTGAAGACCATCTATTTTGCGAACTGTATTTTCTTTCAATGTACCGACGTCAAATGCAACAGCCGCTGTAATTGCTTTTAATGTAGAACCAGGTGCATAGCGCTGTGCGTAACGACTTGTAAATGGTTTATTAGGATTATTTGCATAGTTATCGTATTCACTTTGAGAAATTCCACGCACCATTAGATTTGGATCAAAAGAAGGCTTAGTTACTAAAGTTAGTAATGCACCTGTTTTTGGTTGCATGATGACTGTAGAACCGGTCGCATCATCTAATGCAGCATAGGCTCTTTTTTGTAGAAGGCTATCAATTGTTACTTGAATTGTTTGTCCATCCTCTACTTCAGAATGCAATAATACGTCTTTCACTTTACCCGATTCATCTGTAAGTGAAATCTTACCCCCATCTGTTCCACGTAATTCTTGGTCATAGGTACGCTCTAAACCCATTTTTCCAATTGTTGTGTCTGGAGTAAGTGATGGCGTTTTTTTTATATCTTCAGCGGTTACTTTTCCTGTATAGCCGATTAAGTTGGCAGCAGCTTCACCTAGAGGATAATAGCGAGTTTCGACAGCCTTATATTGAAGTCCGGTCATTTTTTTTACTGATTCATCAGGCAGTGTTTTTAAAGGCACGAATAAATCGTCTTGAACCCAGCCTTTCGAAAGATTTGCCTCTATTGTATCAATAGGGATGTCTAAATAAGAGGAAATTGCTTTTATAGTAGAGTCTCTCGTATTTCCTGTACCTAAATCTTTTGGAATAATACCTGCTTGATAAGCATCAGCAGAAGTGGCTAATTCCATACCACTTGCATCTATGATATTTCCTCTTTTAGCAGAGGTACTAGTAAATGAAATTTTATCGCTTGCTTTCATATTTGGAAAAATTAATGAAGGATGCCAATCAATTTTATATTTTTCTCCTTCTTTTAAAATTTTTGTTTTGTAATGAAAAGAAGTCGTATCGCCAATTGACGTATGTAATTTCATTTGATAAGTAAGTGTGTTTTCTTTTTGTTCTATATTTGAAATTGTCACTTTATCTACACCAATACCTGTAAATATATTTGTGTATTTTTCAATAAGTTTTTCATCAGAATACCCTTGGCTTTTTTTTGATTCATTTGTCACAATTTGAGGTAACTTTTCAAAGTTTTTCTTTTCAAGTAGAGATATCCATTGATCAGCCGTCTTTTTTTGTGCTTTTTCAATTTTATTCGTATGAATAAAGTAAGCCACTACACTAATTATGGCTAAAATTAGTACAAGCCCTAAACTAGTCATTACAAATTTATTTTTCATAAAAATCGTCTCCTTTAGCTATAGTATGAAGCAATTAAACAGAGATTGCACAATATAGATTAAATTTAAAAAACAAAAAATGTAAAAAAAAACAAACAAAGAAAGAAAAAAAAAAAAAAAA
>JAGHSJ010000382.1 GCA_018065935.1 Candidatus Kurthia equi | reverse complement strand
GACTCATTTTGCCTTAAAAGGCATTCCGGCACATAAACGCCCACATCTCATTTCAACAGTGCACGGCTTTTATTCGACCAATCGTTATAGTGCTATCATGACGCAAGCGGAAAAAGTCATTGCTGTCTCGGACAGTGTGGTGAAATACATTACCGAGCATTATAAAAACTGCCCGCCTAAAAATATTGTGCGAATTTATCGCGGGATTTCGCCTCAAGAGTTTCCTCACGGCTATCAACCTTCTGCACAATGGATCAATCAAAGCTTTAAAGATTTCCCTCAACTGGAAAATAAGTTTTTAGTCTGCCTTCCCGGGCGTATTACTCGTTTAAAAGGTCATGAAACTTTAATTGAATTAATGCAACAGCTGCAAAGCCAGTATCCCAACCTACATGCTGTAGTGGTGGGTGGAGCAGATCCAAAAAAAGCAGCTTACTTAAAAGAAATGCAAGACACCATTCACAGCAAAGGTTTAAGCGATAAAATCACCTTTGTTGGTCATCGTTCAGATATTCGTGAGTGGCTGGCGTTTAGTGATGTAGTTCTTTCTCTTTCAAATCAGGCGGAAACCTTTGGTCGTACCACATTAGAAGCATTATCGGTGGGTACACCGGTGATTGGCTGGAATCGTGGCGGTGTGGCAGAGATTCTATCCCAGGTTTATCCGCAAGGCTTAATTGAAGTCGATGACCAATCTGCACTATTAAATGCAGTCAAGCAACATATTGATCAGCCTCGAAAAGTTAAGCCAGTCACGATGTTTAGTTTAAAAGAAATGTGTGATCAGACGCTTAACTTGTATAAAGAGATACTAATTTAAATTCATTGAACAATTATTTTTTATAAGTTTAGCAATTAAAGGAACTTCTACTTTAATTAAACTATCAAACATATTCTGCACACATGGTGCCACCTCATACTGCAAATTATCAGGTGGTATTATTCCACTATCATGATAGTCAAAAATATCTCCCGAAGTCATATAGTGTGGATTTAAATATAAGATATAACTTAAATTAAGAAGAACTACATGACGAATATCTTTTAAAAACTGATCTAATTTTTCATTTCTTTCAATATCAACAACATGTGTATTCATCAGTAAATGACTGAAAAAATTGTAATGCATATGATCATTACAACGATTTCGAATAGCCTCATACGGAAGTTTAGCCAATTCTTTTTGGATAGGTCGCAGTAAGCTAGTTGAAATATATTGTCTAATTTCTTTGTATTCAGGAATTTTTTCTTTTCCAGATAACCAATTCTGAATTTTAACCACAACAAATTTGTCTATTTCAAATTCTCTTTTTAAATATAAATTTATATAAACATTAATTAAAGAAATATCATAAAATTTACGTAGTAAGGCATATGCATCATTAACTCGTCCATTTTCAATTAAAACCAAAATAGACTCTAAAGTTCCTTTCATCGCTTCATAAATATAAGTGTCGAAGTTGAATAAAGCCTTAGTACCTAAAGGTATAAAATGCATTACTGTAAAAGATAAACTATCATAAAAATCAATAAACTCTTTCAACTGATTTAGAATTTCATGACTTTCCTTTTGAATCTGCTCCCCCTGCATAAATAACCCCCTTCCCCACTCTAAACATCGCCATTAACCCACTCAGCAAAGGCCAGAAAATGCTATTCATAATTTCGTGCATACTGGCCCCAATACGCCAAAGTCCATGATTGATTAAATCATCTTGGGCAGAAAACATGGGCATCAAAACAGTTCTGCACTGATAGCAACAATCACCATAGCCCAAATGACAAAGTTTGATTTCAACTGACGACAATGAAACAAGACCCTATAAAAAACACCAATACCTCTACATAGAAATAAGCCTGCATAGATAGGCAAAGCATCACGTGATAAATCAGTAAAATAAGCAATTAAAATTCAAATTCTTGGAATGTGGATAAATACATCACTGAAATTCTATTTTTAGCATGTTCTATAAAGTAGAACCCGAGTTCTGCATCCTGCAAAACTCGGGTGTATAAGGTTGTGCTTTTCAAATCATATTTTTATTATATTCGTGC
>JAGHSJ010000267.1 GCA_018065935.1 Candidatus Kurthia equi | reverse complement strand
ATATAATAAAGTCTTTTAATCTCGAAAGAGATGTTTTTATGAGCTTCAGCGACGACTAAAGCTCCTCTATGATCTCCCAGATCAGGAAGTTGAATCCATTCTACGAGGCTCATAAATCTTCACCTATCAATGAAATCAAATATTGCCCATAATCATTTTTACTCATTTTTTGACCAATTTCTAAAACTTTTTCTTTAGATAGCCATCCATTATTCAAAGCAATTTCTTCTAAACATGCAACTTTATAACCTTGGCGCTTTTCAAGGGTTTCTACAAATTGTGCAGCTTCTAACAAACTTGCATGTGTTCCTGTATCTACCAAGCAAAACCACGACCAAGTAACTCTACGTTTAAGTCACCACGCTCTAAGTACATTTGATTTACCGTTGTAATTTCTAACTCACCACGATCCGAGGGTTTTACTTTTTTAGCAATTTCAACAACATCATTGTCATAAAAATACAACCCCGTTACTGCATAGTTCGATTTTGGATGTTTCGGTTTTTCTTCAATTGAAACTGCGCGTTTTTCACTATCAAATTCAACTACGCCAAAACGTTCAGGATCTTTGACTTGATAACCAAATACTGTTGCACCTTTTTGGCGAGAAACCGCTTGACGCAACATCGGTGTAAAACCTTGACCATAGAAAATATTATCCCCCAAGACCAAGCAAACATTACTGTTTCCAATAAAATCCTCTCCAAGAATAAATGCTTGAGCCAAGCCATCTG
Source organism: Candidatus Kurthia equi (assembly GCA_018065935.1). GTDB lineage: Bacteria > Bacillota > Bacilli > Bacillales_A > Planococcaceae > Kurthia > Kurthia equi. The sequence goes on along the minus strand of JAGHSJ010000267.1, from coordinate 1,325 downwards.
GACTAGGTTGAACCACGTAAGTTAATTCAATGCCTAATTCAGAACCATTACCTAATAATCGTTTAAAGTCATCAGTATCTTCTGGTGTGCTAATAATTAAAACTTCACGAATACCTGCCAACATCAGCACAGAGAGCGGATAGTACACCATTGGTTTATCGTAAATTGGAAGTAGCTGTTTCGATACACCTTTAGTAATTGGATATAAACGTGTACCCGAACCGCCTGCTAAAATAATCCCCTTTGTATTCATTATGCACTTCTACCCAATTTTTTACGTTGGTAACTGCCATCTTGAATTCGACGGCACCAATCTAAATTACTCAAATACCATTTAACAGTTTTACGAATACCTGTTTCAAAGTTTTCTTTTGGTTTCCATCCCAATTCATTACTAATTTTTGTAGCATCAATCGCATAACGCAAATCATGTCCAGGACGGTCTTTAACAAATGTAATCAGTGATTCATATTGCTGACCATTAGACTGTGGCTTTAACTCATCCAATATTTTACAAATGGTTTTAACAACTTCTATATTTTGCTTTTCATTGTGACCACCAATATTGTAAGTTTCCCCTATAACGCCCTCAGTCACGACTTTATATAAAGCTCGAGCATGGTCTTCAACAAATAGCCAATCACGAACCTGATCTCCTTTACCATATATAGGTAAAGACTTACCATCCAAAGCATTTAGGATTACTAAAGGAATGAGCTTTTCAGGAAAATGATAAGAACCATAATTATTTGAACAATTAGTTACTATAGTGGGTAGGCCGTAAGTTCTATGCCATGCACGCACTAAATGATCTGAGCTTGCTTTACTTGCGGAATAAGGTGAACTAGGAGCGTAAGCTGTGGACTCGGTGAATAAATCAGTAGTGCCAGCTAAATCCCCATAGACTTCATCAGTTGAAATATGATGAAAACGGAAGTTAGATTTTTTTACTTCATCTAGCTCCAACCAATACATTCTCGCCACTTCAAGTAAAGTATAGGTTCCAATAATATTGGTTTCAATGAATGCATAAGAATCTGAAATTGAACGATCCACGTGAGACTCTGCTGCCAGATGCATCACTGCATCAGGCTGAAAAAGTTCAAATAACTTATCTAATTCAATGCGATCACAAATATCCGTTTGACTAAAATGATATTTAGGGTTTCGGTCTACCAAGCCCAGCGATTCAAGATTACCTGCATACGTTAACTTATCTACATTTAATACTTCATGATTTGTGTTATCAATAATGTGACGGATTACTGCAGATCCTATAAAACCTGCTCCTCCAGTAATTATTATTTTCATAAATTTAGCCCCAT
>JAGHSJ010000418.1 GCA_018065935.1 Candidatus Kurthia equi | reverse complement strand
CCTAAAGCCGATAGCTTTTCATATGCTCTTATCGCCGTTAAAATGGCATCGCGATCCACTTCTGTTGTAGGCGATTTTTTTAACATGAATATTTTATTGTATACATCTACAATTGGAATAATCTCGTTGTATCGTTTCAGTACGAGCGGGTCTAATAAATCTGACGCTTTTTTATAAGGCATTATTTTATGTTCATAGTCATTTTTTACATTTTTTATATTTGTTATTGTTTCTTGACCTGTTACACCATTCGGAATTTCCGAATAAATTTCATTCACTTTTATTTCAAAAGCATCTACTGTTTTTTGACTTGGTTCATAGTCATTTAGCAAGGTTAAAATTTTATTTTTATACACAATATATGGTTTTACAATTTCGTTTGCATCTAGATATGAACTGTACACAAGTTTTGCATTTTTATTATAAGACTTTGTAGATGGTTTTAATGCCAAATACTTCTTATCAATATCCATAGCTTGTTTAATTTCTTTTTCTTCTTTTGAATAATCTTCTAATTTATTGTATAGGTCATCTATAATATTTTTATTACGATCAGTTAATTTTTTATATAATTTCGTCGCAGCTAAAATATTATTTAACTTTTTAGTAGTGTATGTTTCACTCGCTTTTGGTTCTGTTGGTTTTAATTTATCAATATCAATAACTGTTTTAGTAAGGATATAATCTTTTGCAATTTGAGTATCAATTAATTTCAAAGCAGAAGGTTTATCTTTTTCAATAACCGTATACGCAGCTATTGTATCTTTAATACCCGCTAGGCTAGTATAGGTATTCATTTTTTGTTCAAATTTTTCAACATGCCCCAACTGCTCTGCATATGTTTTTTCTAAAATTCGCATAGCAGGTGCTTGTACAACATAGCGCATTGCTCGGTCATCATTTTTCACTACTTCTTTATAGTTGTCTAAAGCTTTTTTCATCGCAGCTAAATCATTTTTAGCTAGGCCATCCGTATAGGTCTTAGAAATAGTTTGTCCTTTTTTAAGGCTTGCTGCGTCACTTATATAGTCTAGTTTCACTGCTGGCAATTCATTATCGACAATTGTTTTTTGGTCTGTGCCTAACTTCAAATAATCTTTAATCGCTTTATCTACTGCATTCAATTTTTTATCACTAGAAATAAGCCCATTATTATTCATATAATCTATTTCTTCCGCAGTGAAATTCGCTTCTTTAGTCAAAAGCGGATTCAATTTTGTCGTGTAATCTTCTAGATTCTTTAATTGACTAATAACAGTCGGAACTGCTTCGTATTTTTTGTACTCTGTTAGCACTTTTTTATCTACGATATCAATTGGTTTTCCGATAATACTACCCGCAACTTTTATATTTTGATTAGCTACTTTATATGCTGCTACCGCCTTGTTTACTAAGTCTAATTGTGTAGTGGCTGTATCCGTATCATTTGGAAGATCTTTTACGGTTTTTTCAAAAGCATCTTTTAAATCGACACCAACTTTTATTTCTGTATCTAATGTTTTTAATTTCGCATCATTAGTTGTGTAGTCCGCAACAGATTTTGTTTTTGTTGCAGTCCCAGTACCCGATTTATAACTTACTGTTACAGATTCTTCAGACCCTTTTGCTAGTTCATACGTATTATTCAGTTCGTATGCTTGCTTTAAATAGCCTGTGTTCGCTTGTTTTAATTTAGCATAAGAAGCATCATAAGCGACCGCTTTTTTCACTATTGGTTTAACAGCCAATAAAATAGTAATCGCTTCTTTTGAACCACCTAATAAACGTTTCTGATTATCTGTTAATTTCTCATACGCCGTAATAAAGTTCAAAATAGCTGTGCCATTTTTCAACTCAACTACATCTTCCCCCGTAACGAAATCCCCCGTACTTGATGAAAGTGTAACGAGTTTTTTCATGCTTGTACTTGCCGTATTTAATTTCGTATAGGTATTAATTTTACTTACAGTAGATGCTGGTACATAGGCTTTTCCAGCTGCATTTAATGATTTATACGACGCTGCAATTTTAGTAATTTTTGTTTTATAGTTACTATTCGTTAAAGTAGCCGTATCTTTTTTTAGTTTATTTACTTTTGTAACGATTGGTTTGATTACTTTTATATGTTTTTTTAATGTTTTGTAGTTACTAACCTTCTTTTTATCTGCTTTAGATAGCTTATTATAAGCAGTTTGAGCAGCTTGTGTTGCTTTTATATAGTTAGATTTTTTTTTATTAATCGCCTTAATTTTCGTAATGACTGCTTTTGCTTTTTTTGAAACTGTTACTTGTTTTGCACTAGCATCCAATGGATGAGCAGCTATAATCCAAGATGGTACAGTCAGTACTGTTGCTAATCCCATCGCGATTAACTGTCGTTTCATGTTGATGCCTCCCTTTTCATTTCAAGTTTATGTATGTCTATTCTATGTACTTTATATCGACTTTATTTATTTCATATGAAGGATTTTTTGTAACATGTAAAGAATGTAATAAAACGGTAATAAAAAAGAGCCTAAAAATCGGCTCTTTTACTTTCTACCATCGAAATAGGTGCCATCTCGATTTTGTAAGGAACTATAAGGATTCATATAACGTGATTCTGATTTTTTAGATGTCTGAAGCTGTTTCATATCCGAGAGAATTTCCGTTTTACAAACTTCTAATCTTTCTAAAATACCTTTATTCAAAGCTTTCAGTAATACTTCATCCTTATGACCTTTTATAGGATGTTCAGATGCTTTTAGTAATAAATCAATCGTTTGCCCACGAGCATCTAACAATTTATCAATAAGTGCAATTTGTTTTTCACGCTGCTCATCTTTATCTTCAGCAAACGTTTCTAATGTATCAAATAGCTTTTGTGAAAGTAATAAAAGCTGTTGAATGGCATCCATTAGGCAAAATCTCCAACGCCAGCTTGTTGATGTTGACGGCTGATTTTTATAACTTCTTTCCATGTATCTCGGAATTCAACTACTAACCCTTCAACTTCATCTAAAATAGCCTTATCATTTTTAATATTTGCTTGAGTTAACTGATGATACATATAGTCATATAAATTATACATATTTTTCGAAACTTCGATATCCATATTTAAAGTTACCTGTAATTCATGCAAAATTGCTTGTGCTTTTTGTATATATTTATTGCGATTTTCGATATCCTTTGTCTCAATTGATTTTTTGGCTTGATGTATAAATTTAATACAACCATTATAAAGCATTAATGTCAGTTCAGCTGGGGACGCGGTCGTAACACTATTTGTTTTGTAGGCATTGTATGCATTTTGTGCTGACATTTCCAAACAACTCCTTTGATTATAACTATGCAGTGAATAATGATGATTGTGAATTTGCTTTTTGAATAGCTGTTTCCATTGCAGAAAATTGCTTCCAATAACGTTCCTCTATTTCTTTTAGACGATCCTGCCAATTAGTGATTTTTTCATCCATTGAGATGATTGTTTTACCTAAACTATATGTGTTATCAACTGAAGTCGATTTACCTGCAGTTATTTCAATTGTACTTACAGCTTGTTTAGCGACTGTGCGAAGCTCTGATATGATTCCTTTATTATCGCCACTACCTGTAAAAAGTCTCTGTAAAATATCTGGATCTTGTTCAAGCGCTTCTTTTAATTTTGTTTCATCTATTTGTAATTGCCCACCATCAGTATACGTACTTGTAGTCGTAACGCCTATTTTATAAAGTGCTTCGGTAGCTGCTTGTGGGTAGATTACTTGACGCATTTTTGATAATACACTATTTAAAGTAGTATCTCCTTTTAATAAACCTGCCTTCGCTTTTTCTTCCCATTTTGTAATTTCATCCGTTGTCATTTCTGATTTTTGAGCATCAGTTAACGGACTATAGTTTACATTTTTCTTTTCTGCTGTTTTATCAGTTAAACTTTTTACTAATCCGTTGTACGTGTCTACAAATGATTTCACTTGTGAAACTAAAGCATCGACATTATTAGTTGAAGAGATACTAATACTTGAATTCGCTGTAATGTTTTGATTAACTTTCAAACTATATCCAGCAACAGTATAATTATTTGAAGCTTGCTCCATTACAATTCCGTTAACGTTAAGCGAACCATTACTACCACCTGTAATATTCTGCACTTTATTATCAGTAACTGTGAAACCTAGTTTCCCAAAGATATTCTCAGCGTCATCTTCCACTTTCATAATTGTACCGGAATTTGCTGTTCCAGCCACAGCGTCTACCCCTGCACCTGTGGCATTAGAAGTTAAAGAAATTGAGTTACCTGACATAACTGCAGTAATTCCTGCACCAGATGAATTTATTTTACTTAATAAAGAAGCGACTGTATCATTTTTATTAAAGCTTATTTCCTTTGTAACGAAACCAGTTCCCGCTTCATTTAAACCAGATAATTTAAATTTCCCTGTATCTTCAGTCATACCTAATTCTTCTAGTTTCTTCGTTGAACTTATTTCTACACCTGTATTTTTTACTGAACCTGCTTTTGCTAAAGTTGCTTCTGAAATATTTAATGTTCCTGATGCTGAAGTTCCTGCTGTAGCCGTAACTCGATTTAAGCTATCCGTGTTTGAAACTGTTTTTGAAGACCAGTTTTTGCTTAAACCAAAATTATCCCACATACCTTGTTCAAAAGCAGAGAGTGATGTATTTACTTCTCTATATGCATCACGTTGCCATTCATACTTTTGTTTTTGTTGCTGAACCTTCTCCATTTGAGCGCTTTCAGCTTTCATTAATTTTTCCATGATTGAATCAATATCCATACCCGAAACTAATCCACTAATTTTATTTTTATATTGTAAATATGAATAACTTGAAGCACTTGATGTACTTGATGTATTTGTTACTGCCATACTAAAATTCCTCCTTAAATTGATTTATCTACAATTTTACCAATCATTTTTTGCATTTCATAATAAGCGTCAAGTAGTTCTTTAGGAGGTATTTCTTTTACTACTTCTTCTGTTTTAGCATCCACAATTTCAACATAATATTCCCCTAAACCCTCATGAAAAACAAACTTAGAATTTTTATTTGTGGCTTCCATAAATTCATTCATTTTATTGACAGCTACTTGATAGGCTTCTTTAGTCGTTTTACCAAGAGCGTCTGTCATTTCTGAAACAACCTTTTTTTCTATTACATTATCGACTTGAGATGCTTGTGTCTTAGATACGCTAAAACTTTCTCTCAGTGGTTTTAAAACTGTACTCTCTAACGAAATTTTCATAAAATACGTCCCTCCTGATTGTAGTATTTCTTTTTATATCGGTCTTGAAAATAAAAAATCAATAAAGATATATATCTTTATTGATTTTTCCTCTATCGAAAGAAAATCTAGAGAATTTTATTTCATGTTTAATTTTGCATAAAAAATCGAATCCACCCATTTTCCCTCTGTCCAATGTGTTTCTTTAAAAATACCTTCTTTTTTGAATTCTAACGCTTCAAAAAAGCGTTTTTTCTTTTCATCTATCGAATAAATTTCAGCCCATAAACGATGGAGATTTAACTCTTCAAAACCGTATTTTTCCATCATTTTAGCTGCTTCAATAGAATAGACATCATCAATATATAAATTGTCTTTTCCTACATAAATACTAAAGTCAGCACTTCTATTAACCCAATCTATGTAACAAAGCCCACAAGCACCTATAAGTTCATTAGATTTTAAATCGACAATCGCAAACATTTGTGTTTGATTATCTTGCATAACATATTTATCAAACCATTCTTTTTGATTTGTGTAGTTCAATTCTCTAAACTCTCTGAAAAAAATCCTGTTTTCTGGATTATTGCGCCAATTTAAAAGCAGATTTAAATCGACTTCTTCAATTGCTCGCAATCCAACAACTTCACCCTTTATCATATTAAATCCCCCTTATTTAGAGGCTCATTTCTATTCTTTTTCTTTGTTAACACTTTTCCTAAAATTTCATTTACCTCATAAGGTAAGTAAATACCTTTAGGTGCTGGTCGTAAACATTCAAAATCACCTTCAGTAATCTTATGACCAATATTTTTATCTACTGTTAAATAAATACCTCTTCGCTGAACAACTGCTGTTTCTATTTCGTTATCTTCTACTTTTTTAACACCATTTCCTAAAGCATATTCTAGCTCTCTTGAACGATCCACCATTTCTCTCCAAGAAGTGGGATTCATTGAAAATGGATGATCTGGCCCAATTCGATTATTGTCATCTGTGAAATGTTTTTCAACTACTCTGGCTCCTAAGGTGATCGCCCCTAAGACTGTTGCATGACCTGGCGTATGATCTGATAGGCCTAAAATCAAGTTAGGATACATTGTTGCATACGTTTTTAGTACATTTAAATTGATATATTTAAAATTCTCCAAGCTTCCCGTATAATTCGTGTTACACTGCATTAAAACTAAGTTCTTATTTATTGGCATCAATTTCTCCATAACTCTTTCTACATCATAAAAATCGGATGCACCACTTGCTATTAATAATGGCTTTTTTTTATTAGCAACATATTCAATAAATTCAATCCAAGAAATATCTCCGGAACCTATTTTATACGCTTGTACTAAACTATCAATTTCTTCTACAGCCTCTACGTCATAGGGAGTTGTAAAAAATTCAATATTGGCTTTCTTAGCTTCTTCTTTTAGTACTTCATTCCAATTGCGATTAAATTCATAGTCTTTGAAAACATCAAAAACACTTTTTTCCCAATTCGCTTGGTGACTGCTTTGGTTTAAATTTTTAAAACCGTAGTCGCTTACAATTTTTTCAGCTTTAAAATGCTGAAATTTAACTGCGTCTGCCCCTGCTTCTTTACATAACCAAATTAGTTGTTTTGCTCGTTCTAAATCACCATCATGATTTGAAGCGATATCTGCTATAAAATATGTGGGGTGATTTATGCCAATCATTTTATTCCCTATTTTAAATTCCGAATTATAGTCCATTTCCTATTCTCCACATTTCTTTTTTAGATTCGTGTACTGTACATAAATATTAGTTACAACATCATTTATTTTTGGGATTTTAATATGAGGGTAGTGTTTTATTAATTTTTCAATAGATAATCCCATAGAATCACCTCGTCGTGGCACGCCTTTTTCTAATCTTCCTTTGGAAACTAAATAAGCTTTATCAAATTCACATGCCAAATTATGAATAAAATCGTATTTAGATAACGCACCTTGAGCTGCTAAATTTATAAGACCCGTTTCATTGTTTACGACTAGTTCTAGTAGGATTTTTGAAAAACTAACTACGTCTATACTAGAGGTAAACATATTTGTATAACCTATTATTTCTTTATCATGTACTAGAGAGTCTATTACCCACTCTACGAACGTATGTTTCCCTCTATTTCTAAATCCAACAATATTAGTTCTTACGACAAGTGTATTCGCATAGTTTAAAGTTAAAACTTCACCTAAATATTTCGTTTTTGCATACTCGTTCAATAATGTAATTTTATCCATTTCACTATGTAGTTGCAATTCATTTCCTAGGTAGTAATGATCTGTAGAAATTTGGATGAAATATTTATTTAAACTGTCGCATAACTTCGCTAGCTCTCCGGCAATAAAAGCATTTATTAAATAGGCTTCGCCTGGATTCTCTTCACAATATTTTAAATTAATAATTGCAATCGTATTTATAACTACATCGTATTGTTCTTGTGCAATTATACTTTTCAGTTCATCTAACTGTTTAAGGGCATCTAAATTATAATCCGAGTCTGTTCTTGCTACCCCTTTTACTTCATGTCCTTCAGATTCAAACAAATTCAAAAGTTCCTTGCCTAGCATACCTGTTGAACCAAGGATTAAAACTTTCATTTATTCACCTAGTTTCTTTTGAATAATATTTTTGTTTATTTCTTTCCATTCAGGATATTTTTCTAATATAGCTAATATATCGTCTAACAAAAAATTAGGTTTTTCATTGTACAGTTCATTGAAAATTTTTTTTATAACTAAAAAATCTTCATTTGTATCAACTGTTAATCTTATATCATTCTTATCATCAACTTGTGTATATTGCCCAATTGAAAATTTATCTCTATTTAAATAAATATAAGGAGTTACATGCTCATGCTCATAGTCAATTATAGCTTCTTCAAATGCTTTTTCTAAAGCCTCCATACTAAATACTTCTACATCCATACCTCTGGGGAATGTTCGATCCTGTGTGTTTGACACATAATCATAATTCCCATCCAAATACATTTGTATAACTTGATCTATAATTACTGGATCAATTAAAGGACAATCTGATGTCATTCTAACTATAACATCAGCTTCATATTTTTTACCTGCTTTATAATATCGATCTAATACATCGCTTTCAGAACCCACAAAATAAGGTACGATTTCTTTTTCACAAAGTTGTATGATTTTTTCATTTCCATGTGGTGTTGTTGCTATTACTAATTCATTAACTAGTTTTGATTGCTTCATACGCTCTATTTGAAAACTCAATAAAGGTCTTGAAAGAACTTCTTTCAAGACCTTTCCTGGTAATCTAGTAGAACCCATTCTAGCTTGAACGATTGCTACAATTTTCATTTTACTAGCATCTCCTAAACTACATTTCTTCTACTAAATTTCGTAGTTCTTCTACTGTTAACCATTGTGTATTTTCATTACTTATATAATGAAAATCTTCTGCTAATGGTTTTGAACCTTTTCTATTTTCTTCAGACCACCAATTAAATTCTGGTTGAATCACATAATAGTCATCAAATTCAATTGTGTGGCGTGCATCATCTTCTGTAATCATTGCTTCATGTAATTTTTCACCTGGACGAATACCAACAATTTTAATTTCACAGTCTGGACCGATAGCTTTCGCAAGGTCAACAACATTCATACTTGGAATTTTAGGCACGAATAATTCGCCACCATGCATACGTGATAAATTATCAATCACGAATTGAACACCGTGTTCTAAAGTAATCCAAAAACGAGTCATACGTTCATCTGTTACAGGTAAAGTACCTGTTTCACGCATTTTTTTAAAGAATGGTACTACACTACCGCGGCTTCCTACAACGTTACCGTAACGAACGACAGCAAATTTCGTCTTCTTCTCCCCAACATATGCATTTGCTGCAATAAATAATTTATCAGAAGCTAATTTTGTTGCACCATATAAATTAATCGGACTACAAGCCTTATCCGTAGATAATGCAATAACTTTTTCCACGCCTTTATCAATTGCTGCATCAATAATATTTTGTGCACCATGAATATTTGTTTTAACCGCTTCAAACGGATTATATTCACATGCATCAACATGCTTCATAGCCGCTGCATGAATCACGATATCTACACCGTCAAATGCGCGATATAATCTTTCTTTATCTCGAACATCACCAATAAAGAAACGAATTCGCTCATCTGTAAATTCTTGTTTCATCTCATATTGTTTTAGTTCATCACGACTAAAAACAATAATTTTTTTAACACCTAAAGTTAGTGCTTTACGCACGAATTTTTTACCAAAAGAACCAGTTCCACCTGTAATTAAAACCGTTTTTCCATCTAAGCTATTCATAGATATCCCTACTTTTCTACTAATTTATATTATATTCGTTCATG
>JAGHSJ010000125.1 GCA_018065935.1 Candidatus Kurthia equi | reverse complement strand
AAACGTTCCCAAATGAAACTTAGGGAATGTTCTATTTAGCAGCTAAGATTATTTAATTGGACCAACTATATCTTGGCAATTTTTGGGTTATTATTGATGTAAAATGATTTTGAAACGAAATCATTTTACGAGGGGGTCAATATGAAAACATCTAAAAAAACTTTAATTCCCATATGGATTGTATTATTGGTTGTGTATTTATTTATATTGTTTATCTATCAAATATCTATAATTGAAATGCCAACGATTATATTCACTGTCATTTATGTTTGTACTTCCACTATGATTAGTTTATTGGTAATAGGTATACAATCGGACAATAAAAAATTAATAAGTTTTATATCTAGTTTAGCGCTTGCGATTCTCTTTATTTGTTCAATAGGTGTGGCTAGCTATATTTATAATCATGAAAAGGACGATTTTAAGCAAAAGCAGATTTTATTAACGGGTGCATCGAGTGCATTTCAAACACTTAATATAAAAAGTGAAAATATTATATTGATTGAGGTTAAAGAATATGATAAATCAGAAGGTTTTCCTTATAGCTCTAAAGTAAAAGTCATAAGTTCTGATTCTGAAACCCCTTATTATTTTGAATGCTCAGATTATAAATGCGAAACGATGATAAGGCATACCTATCCAGTAGAAGAGTAAAGGGAAAATTATTAATACAGATTCATACAAAATAACGTTCCCAAATGCAAGTTAGGTAGCATTTTAACCAGCGACAAACACTTTTAAATCAGTGTTTGTCGCTGGTTTTATAGAAAATAAAGCACTGAGGCGCTGTGAAAATTTAATTTAAAGGGGACTGTTCGATTCAATTGCTCTGAATGAAAGGTTCAACACCGCTTTGGGTGCTTTTTTCTTCTTAGCTGAAAAAGGAAATAGTTACATGTACATTGAAATATTAATCGAATAAGCTAAATTGGAGTGTTTACAATGATTAAATTCTTTGAATACAATTGGCAGGTAAGAGATGAATGGTTCGACTGGTGCAATCAACTTTCAATTGATGAATTATTAAAAGACCGTATAGGTGGAGTAGAAAATATATTATATACACTTTTTCACATAATTGATGTGGAATATAGTTGGATTCGAGGTATTCAAGGTAAAGAAGATGTGGCATTTCAATTTACTGATTACAATACACTTGAAAAGGTTAAATCTCTTTCAGACAAGTCGCGAAATGAAATAGCTGAATTTATAAAAACAAATTTTGAAGGTTTAAAAGAGAAAGTAGTCAGTGTTTGTTGGGATGAAGATAAATTCACTGTTGATGAAATATTACATCATATAATTATTCACGAAATTCACCACATGGGTCAACTTTCAATTTGGGCAAGAGAATTAGAATTCAGCCCTGTACCTTCAAACTTTATTGGAAGAGAGTTAAAACCAATCGATTCTTATTGAAGTAACGGGTACTCTAGTGCAACAATAATTGATAAATATACAAAATAAATTCAATAAATGTTCCCAAAGCTTGGGAACGTTCGATCAAGCAGCCAAGACTCTGATATTGTCTTGGCTGCTTTTTATTTAATTAGGTTCCCAAACGTGAACTGCACCCTATTTGTTAGACACACACTAACAAGGAGGTGCAGTTTTTCTATGGCTAAAATGAGCCCAGAACAAAAATTAGCAGCGGTTCAACGCTATATAAATGGCAAGGAAAGCTCTAGGACAGTCGCTGCGGATTTCGGGATTTCCCACCGCTATTTAAGGGTCTCGCCAGATTTATGCGGATTTACAACGTTAACGTTCCCAAACAGTGGTTTGGGAATGTTAAGAAACAGTAATTTTGAGCTTAAGAAGGACTTTTTATTTTCTTCACGAATTGTAAAAGAATACTATAGCTTAGGAGATGATTGTAATGTGTGGGATTAGAGACTAAATATCAAGAACGAAATTTAAATATTCCAAGGTATCGTCAAAATTTAATGGCAGCGATTGAATTGGATTTAATGAACGATGAAAATGTTTTGGCTATTTTTTATGGAGGTTCTATTGGTAATGAGGACACGGATTTGTTTTCAGATATCGACCTTCGTATTGTTGTAAAAGATGAATTTTTTGAGGAATATCGATTACATAAAACGGAACGTGCTAAAAATTGGGGAGATGTTTTATTTTTTGAAGATTTTCCTTGGTCAAATTATAGTACAGCTCACTATAAAGGCTTTATAAAAGTAGATAGCTTTTATTATAAAACAAGCGATATTAAGCCATCTATTTGGCTTCAAAAATTAAAAATTGTACAAGATTCTACAGGGCTCATAGAAAATGTACTAAAACAATCTAGCACTTTAATTTATAGCCCTTCCTCTATCGAAGTTGAGCAGTGGAGAACAAAGTTTTTTGCTCATTTACACGAGGCATACCGTAGAGTGATGAGAAATGAAATATATTATGCGCTACGGTGTATTGATAATCTGAGGCTATCTATGATTACTGGTTGGTATATGGAAGTTGCCATACAACCAAATACATTTGGAGATTGGGCCAAATTAGAGGGAGAAAGAAGCAAGCTAAATGACCATCAACTTTCATTGTTAGCCCTGTGGCACTGTAATAGAGAACAACAGGATTTACTTAAAGTGATGCGAGCCATCGTTCCGGAGTTTACAAAAATCCATAAGAAGTTATGTGATCAATACGAAATTGAAGAAAATACCGAGCTAGTCAGTGAAATTTTAAATATGGTTATGTAAAACAAAGCACCCACTAATGGGTGCTTTGTTTTATCGAGATAAGAAGCAGCAAACAATGTTCCCAAACAACGCTTTGGGAATGTTCCTGATTTAAGATATACTTAATGAAATTACAGTAAGGAGATTACATAGATGATTTTAAAAAGAGGCGTAACAGGCTTTACTGGAGGAGATTTATCCCTAGAACGTGATTGGATAGCACTTCAGGCTGAATTTAAAAAAAATTGTGCTTTGTATGTTCAGCAGTTAAACGGCAAATTTCTAACGTGGTATGAGCCGGATTTTGATTCTAGTTATGCCCATGCATATGTGGAAATTGAGGGAATAGAATTTTATGTTTTTTATAACAAGATGTATGACTATATTGCCTTTTCAACTAATCGTTCTATCGGGGATTTAAAATTTATTGATCATCCTTTGATGAAAGCTCAATTTGAAAATCGCTATCATGTATTAGCTGCTTCTGATTTAGACGAGCCTTTAGTACGTCAGGCGAAAGATAGCGGGCAGATTTTATTACCTGAAGAGGCGTACCAAAATGATGAATTTAGAGCTGCTGAATATATCCTTTTAAATGAAAATGAACTGAATGAAAATGAAATTGGTTTTATGAATCATTTTTGGTCACGTACAGTAGGAGATTTAGTATTTAATTATTGGGATTAATAAAGTATACATAAATGAACTTAATAACGTTCCCAAATGACACTTTGGTAACTAACACCCCATTTAATTGAATGTGGGTGTTTTTTTGTTGCTTGTGAATAAGAAAATTCCCAAACGAATATTTAGTGACTTGTTTTTCAGAAAAATGTAAAGTAAAGCTAATTAATCCCCTCATTGAATATTCTTCTAAAAATTATACGAAATCCATTAAAAATGTCACATTTTCTAATTCTTATTTGTCCTTATATATAGAAGGTTATGAAAGGGGTGAAGATAAATGTTTGAAAATATTGCAGTACCCAGTTTTGAAGAATCTAGGGAAAGTAAAATATCACGATTAATCAAAGAATACCATGATAAAATCTACATTTACTGTTTCAACATATTAAGAAATTCGCATGATGCAGAAGACGCCGTCCAAGAAGTTTTTATTAAAGCATTTAAGAGTAATAATCTCCTGACAATTGATAATTACAGTTCTTGGTTATATAAGATTGCTTATAATCACTGTATAAATCAATTCAGAAGGAAATCAATGGTCAGTTTTATATCCTTTAATTCATTTACTGAAAAAGAGAAGAATCAATTATTAAAAGAAGACATTAATCAAGACGTTGGTACGGATATTGAATTGGACTACATCTTCTCTATGTTAAAGCCAAAAGAACGTGCATTACTTACACTACGGATTGTAGAAGATAAGGATTTTAATGAAATTGGATCGATTTTAGGCATTTCAAATGCTACTACTAGAAAACGATTTGAAAGGGTAAAGAATAAAATTCAAAATATAATAAGAGGGAGGTTACAAGATGAAGGAAAAAATTAAGTCATTTGAGGAATTTGAAGAACGATTAAGAGATCAGCCAATGCCAGAGATTCAAAGTATCGAGGTTTTTGAAGAGCACATTTTTGAAAAGAATAATCGGTTCAAACCATATACTAAATTTTCAATAGCGACCGTATTAGTTAGCTTGTTCGCATTTGCTACAATCGGTTTCGCATTTGAGACAATTAATTGGAAGTTTTTTAATGGCGAAGGAGAAGAAATTTATAACATTCAGCCAATAGATGAAATAGATGCAGAGCGGGAAAATGAAAGACAACGGATTAATAGAAAGTATAACAGCATTAGAAATGATATAAAAGAAAATCTTTCTGACGGAAAGTTCGCATATTTTATAACAACAGAGGGTTATGAATTTAATCCGACGTTAGTTGATTTCATTGTGGATGATCAAAAAATTGTAAGTGTTACTGAAATTCCAAGTAATCTTTCAAACTTCCTTCACCTTAAAGATGAACTTTTAGATGCATATACTCTATCTGAAGGACTAATATATTATCAATTTCCTGAAATTGACTCTACCGAAAAGGCAGAGGAATTGTATTTGAAAGCAAAACAAGAAGGGGTTCCATACATGGTACAAGAAGGTGATTTAACATCAGAGGTCTCTTCTCTACACCTGTTATATAGTCACAAAGAAAAAGAAAAATATCAAGGCTTCCAAATTAATATTAGCGATGCTGGAAGGAGTATGCACACCACCCAAGATTTAACCCAATACACTCGGATAAATGAAATGGGAATGGAATTCTTATTTAATCAAAACGAGCAAGAACTTTTATTTATTTTAGAAGAAAATGACAAAAATCTTATGGTGGAAATACGTTTTAATTATAAAGAAGGATTGGAAGAATTATTGGCGATTGTAAAAGATGTCATTAATAATTGATACAGGGTTAAATTAGTCAAACCTAATAAAGCATACAAAATAAATTCAAAAAACGTTCCCAAATCGAAGTTTGGAAACATAAAAAAAAGCCACAAACGCTGTTAAATCAACGTTTCTCGCTTTTTTGGTGGAACATTGTTTATGCGGGATTTTATGCAAATGGCTTAAACTGTTGATACAGCAGCCTTTGGATTTGCTGGATGTGTTCGTTCGTTTGTATAAAATTCTGCATATCCTTAACGTTGTAAATCCGCATAAATCTGACGAGACCCCTATAGTCTATTTATCATTTGGACATCAACACTGACATTGACATTAATGTGGACTTCAAAATAAAAACGCGGCTATTAAACCGCGCCATTACCTGTTATTTTATTTGTAATGTTATGTTGTTTAAATGCAGCTAGCAAATCATTTAAAGACGCTTTGCCGCGCTCATATTCCTTTTGTAGTTTCGCTAATCCAATGGCTGCATCTACATCAATTTTAATGTCAAATCCTTTAATACGCTCATGTACTTGCTGCTCACTAAGCTGGTCATGGAATAACCAACACTGAACTAAATCGATATCGCTACGTTTCATCCTTGGTCCCCCTTATAAGAATTTATCCACTGTACGATCATTTACTGATAGATAATGCTTGTTAATCGTTTCTAAATTTTTATGACCGCTTTGTTTGGCAATTGTCGCAAGGTCGGCTCCAGCTTCGTGCATCGATGAAACCTGTGTTTTACGTAGCGTATACGGCGCAAACCCTAACCAGTTGTGAATGGATTTCCGATAAGCTGTATCGGAAATTTGCTTACTTATATATCGCCCACCTTTATTAACTTCCCCTACTAAATAATCATCCTTTTTTAACCCGTACTTTTTAAAATAGGATTTTAACGCATTTACACATTCAAGCGTAAGACGTTTATTGTGCCATTCCTTCTGTTTCTTCATAAATACGTTCACGGATCTATTCGAAAGGTCGATATGGTCCACCTTAATTAAAACCATCTCAGAAGGACGACAAGCTGTCACCAGATTAAATAACGAAATAGCTTTCGCTCGTGTATCTAACTTTTCAATTAAATGCAGCACTTCATCCTTCGGTTGCGCGGCTTGCCCTCTTACAAGCTTTTGCTCCGCAAACTCCACATCATTATAAATCTGGCGTAAAAAAGCAACGCTTTTCGCCTGTTCATCCGTTTCGCTTTGCCCTAGCTCATTAACAAGGAAATGTTTTACGCCTGCAGCACGTCGATTGAATGTACTCAATTTAAATCCTTCTTGAATAGTGTCCAATAAATAAGCACGTAATGAATCAAACGAAACTTCTAACCCCTTCGTCTGACAATACGTTTCAAAGCGTTTGAAATCGCCTGCGTACATTTTCGATTTCTTATCGACTTGCTTTTGGATCTGCTCATCCACTTCTCGCATTTTGGCCGCTTGATTAAAATTGACAACACGCTTTAATTCACCCATTTTATATGGCACCCCTTTGGAAAAACTTGTTACCAAAATTATAATCTAAATAGGTTACGAAAAGCAACGTTTTCGATACTTAATAGTATAAAAAGAAGTTAGATGGGTAAATTACAGTTACATGAAACAAGACAAACAATTAGTAGTTTAGAAGTTGCGGAAATGGTAAGGCGTCAACACAAAGATGTAATGCGTGACATTCGAAACATTATCGAGCATTTAGGAGGAGAGCGCAAAATTGCGCAGTCCTATTTCATCGAATCAATATACGCAAATTGAGGACGGCTCGAAAAAAATGACTAGTAACGGTTTAACTGAGGGGATTGATTATAGCTCGTACCAAATGGTACACCCCCAAATAGACAGACCGTTTCTGTTTTTGCCGTGTTAGACAAAAATGTCCATGATGAGACTGCATTTGGTGGTATCAACAGTTCTCCTGATACCTATTTTGTAGAGTCGACGTGCTTGAATATCCTGAAGATGACCACAAAAGTGTGGGCAACTACTTCATAGAAGAAACTTATCAAAACAATCTTAATCGCACTAAACCTTGCTACTTACTGACGAAAGAAGCTGTGAATTATTCGGCATACACATGATTGAATATGATTTCGCGGAAAATATCGACTTTGTAGTTTTCGTCAAAAGTGACGAAAACCCATTAGGTGACCGGACTAAGCAAGATCACGCATTGAGAGATATACGCAAACAAATGGAATATGCAGGAGAAGAATATGCCGCCCTGAATTTTCAGGAGGGGTCATATCTAGATAAAAATAACCAATCAAGACCTAAATTTAATTTAACTGAAGAAGCTTTCACATTAATCGTATTTAGTTACAACACAAAAGAAGCTGTACAAACAAAAATCAAGTCCATTCAAGAGTTTAAACGCATAATGATAAAACATATTCAAGAATCCTATTAATAAAAAACGGAGGACATAAATGAGGACATTTTACAAAGGAATATTAATAATAGTTTTACTTTTAATTGGTGTTTGGGGGATTGGTGAAAAAGGATATGTTCAATCTAATTTATCTGAACCTGAAATCATTGGTTATAAAACTTTTCCTAATATTGTGGAAAATAGATGGTTATGTATTCCAAATGGTGAAAATGAAATTACTGTTGAAGTATATGCTAAAAATACTAAAGAAATGTTTTTTTATCTTACTCCTACAGGTACGGAGACGGCTTCTAGGTCCGTTATAATTGGAAGTAGCGAGGGAGAAAATGGTGTATTTATAGTTAAACATAAATTTAAAAAGGATGAGAGTATTTTGTATCATTTTTCTGTTGATGCAGTAAATCAAAAAGGATATAGGTCTACAGATATTTTATTTAATATAGTTAGATGTGAATAAAAAATGGATCTTGTTCTAATTAAATTAGATTGTGTAAAAATATTATTTGTAAATGAAGTAGGAGGTAATAAAACAGGCTATCGATTTTGTCGACAGCCCGAGGAGAAGGATTTTCTTTTATTTTTTAATAAGAGAAGAATTGAAGTACTTTCCCTGAACCTCCAACTTTGCTAGATCCGTTATAATAATAACTTAATATCTGATATGGTAATTGACCTTGATCAGCCAAATATTTACTCCCCCATTGGGAAACCTTCCCTGAAGATTGAGTTCCTGGTGAACCTGAAGTACCTGCAGCATATTCAGTTAAGAAAAGAGCATTATTATCTTGTCTATGAATCCCTATGCCATTTACATCTTGTATAGCTTTATCTGTTTTAGAGTTGGATGACCCGTATAGATATACTTGACTTCTTGTATCATCATATACATGAGCACCTACTGCCGATGCTAAAGGGTAATATACTCCATACCATCCGTACATTTTTACTGCCAATGCACCAGTCATTAGTGAATTAGAGGGCCATTCTATTCTCCATTCATTAGGAAGAACATTTTCTACATAAGAAGTTTTAAAGTTTACAGCTCTAACACAGTTAGCACTGCAACCATGTCCGCTTTTATTAACGGAACTTGTCATATATACGCTTATGTTTGAAGGTAATACATGATCACTTGTAGAAGCTATTGAACCCAATGACTCAGAAGAGAGTTCTGTCTTATTCAATCCAATTTTTTCAGCTAAATCTTCTTTTGTTAAAGGTTTTTCACCTCGAGTATTAATTAACTCATCTTCTGATAATCTATTAATTTCAAGAGTTGTATTACTTCTATTTAAATAATTCCCTTTATGACGTTTTGAAATTATTTCTATCATCGCATTCTCATCTGCTGTGTTAAATCCTAATTTAGAATTTTGTAATATATCAACCGGTGCATTTTGGAGTTGTTTAATGTTCCAATTATTATTTTCTTTAACTAATTCCACTAAAAAATAATTAATTCCATTCATATGAAAAACATCTTCCTCAAATACTTCATAGTTTACTGCAATGTAATATAAAAGAGAGGATTCACTCATATTTGGAAATAAATCTTTATATTCCTCAGGTATCTGTTTCTGTGCTACTAAAGATGCTTTTTTAATATTGAATAAACCTGTGTGTTGTTTCATATTTTCAGGATTACTTAAGAATTCACTTATTGTTCCCTTCATATCATCTGACCATAAACCAGAAATACTCTCCCATTTTTGCTCGTTTTCAAATTCTATGAGTCTTTTAATTGTATCAGAAGGGTTTGATGCTTGTTCGTCGTATTGAGCATAGCTTGTTCCGTTTAATCCAAGAAGTAGAATAAATACAAAACTGAAAAAAGATATAAAAAGTTTTTTCATTTTTTCCTCCATTAAAT